>NZ_JAWUZH010000001.1:0-118683 GCF_036281795.1 Francisella sp. 19S2-4 | reverse complement strand
TGTCGGTGTAAAGCCTGTAAAGTACATAAAGTCGATTCTTAGTCTTAAGCTTGAGGCTAATTCTCTATCACTGAGGTTATACCATTGACCTAGTAACAATAGCTTAAACATCATTACACAATCATATGCAGGTCTGCCTTGACGAGTCATATCTTGAGTGTATATGCCTTTGAGACTTTTACGGAACTTCTCAAAGTCTACTAACTTATTTAATTTAACAAATTTATTATCACTACCAAGCGACTCTTCTAAGCCTAAAAAGAAAAAATCCATAAAAATTAAAATACTAATATCTGTAACATCTGTATTTTACAAAATATATCTAACAATTTGGGATATTAATTCAACAGTCTTTATAATTACTAGCTCTCGACTAATTAAAAGTTTGCATATATTAAGAAATAAAACCATAATAAAAATATTAAATTACGTGTTACTTATAAAATGACAAAAGAGCAAAAAAAAG
The DNA here is from genome assembly GCF_036281795.1 of Francisella sp. 19S2-4. NCBI lineage: Bacteria > Pseudomonadati > Pseudomonadota > Gammaproteobacteria > Thiotrichales > Francisellaceae > Francisella > Francisella sp. 19S2-4. The sequence continues at coordinate 118,217 of NZ_JAWUZH010000001.1, read as the reverse complement.
TTTTTTATGGAATGATAGTAGGACTAACTCTATCTATAGTAATTATATTTATTGGCTCAATTTGTGATATCTTTTATCTTGAAAATATATCTAACAAACTTTCAATTGCTTTTAAAGCTCTTCTTATTCCTGCTTTATTTTTAATAATCTCTGTAGCGAGATTAGCAAAACATCGTTTTTTTAATAGTGAGGATATAAATGGTAGTGGTCTAACAAATGGCTCTCAAAAAGCTAAAGTTCTACAAGCTTTGATACAAAATACTTTAGAACAGCTTTGTATTGTATTTATAGCATATACATCATGGGCAGTAACAATGCCAGCAACTAGTTTGTCTACTATAGTCTTTGCAACAATTACTTTTGCAATAGGAAGAATCTTATTCTTTTTAAATTATCATAAAGGTGCTGGTGCTAGAGCTTTAGGTTTTACTCTAACATTCTATCCTTCTGTTATAATGATATTAGTGGTTTCAATTTATATACTTATATAATTCTGAGAAAGAAGTTTAAAAAAATCTAGAGAATACTTAATCATTTGCTATAGCAATAGCTTCTATTTCAACACGAACATCTTTTGGTAATCTAGCAACCTCAACACATGAACGAGCTGGGAAGTTACCATTAAAGAAAGAGCTATATATTTCATTAATTGTAGTAAATTCAGTCATATCTTTGATAAAGATAGTAGCTTTAATAACTTTATCTAGACTAGATCCTGCTGCTTCCAATACAGCTTTTAAATTTTGCATAACTTGAGTAGTTTGCTCTTTTATACACTCACCCGCCATGCTTCCATCTGATTTCAAAGGGATCTGGCCAGAAGTATAAACAATACCTCCAACTTTTATAGCTTGCTCATATGGCCCGATTGCTTGTGGAGCATTTACAGTATTGATTTTTATTTTTTGCATTATGTATTCCTCGCTACTTTATATGTTGGATCGACTTCTTCAAAAACACAGTATGGACCCGCATTTTTCAATATTTCACGACAATCTTCACTTAAATGTCGTAAAGTGACTTTCTTACCTAAATCTAGATATTTCTTAGTTATAGTATCTATAGCTTCTGTACCTGATATATCCATAACTCTAGAATTAGCAAAATCTAGAACAATATTATCAGGATCATGCTGCATATCAAACAAACTCATAAAAGAAGTTGTCGATCCAAAAAATAATGGGCCAAAAAACTCATATACTTTTGTACCGTCTTCTTCGCGATGTGTTCTACTTCTTACTTGAGAGTTTTTCCATGCAAATACTAATGCTGATACAATTACACCAGAGATCACAGCTACAGCTAAATCAGCATAAACTGTAATAACAGTCACAATAATTAATACAAGCTTATCAGAATTTGGCATATATCTAAGCCTGTTAGTACTTTCCCAAGCAAAAGTATTAACACAAACCATGAACATAATACCTACTAACACTGCTAGAGGTATCAGTGATATCCAGTGGGATAAGACAACTACAAAACTAATTAGTAAAACTGCAGCCGTCAGAGATGATAAACGCCCCCTACCTCCATTGGTGAAATTGATTATAGATTGACCAATCATCACACAACCAGCCATACCACCAAAGAAACCACAAGTAATATTACCAATACCTTGTGCCACACACTCTTGGTTTCCACTACCTCTTTTACCATCCATCTCATCTAAAACTGATAGTGTAAGCAAAGACTCTATAAGACCTACTAACGCAACCAAAACAGAGTAAGGCAATACAATCCAGAAAGATGCCCATGTTAAATGAAAATCTGGAATGGCAAAAGTTGGGAAGCTTCCAGAAATATCTTGATATTGTCCAATGTTTTCAACAGGTAATTTAAATGCTATAGCTACTATAGTTACAAATATAATAGCAACTAATCCAGATGGAGCTTTATCTGTAAATTTAGGCACAAAATAGACAATTGCCATTGTTATAATTACTAAAGCATACATCCATATATTTGCATCATGGAAAAATCTAAACTGAGCCATTGCAATCACAATAGCCAAACCATTTACAAAACCATACATTGCTGGCTGAGGAACTAATCGAATAAACTTACCAAGTTTAAATAAACCAATTAAAATCTGCCATACTCCAGCCATAATCGTACATAACAATATATATTGCAAAATATACATACTCGTTTGTTCTTTGGTCATACTATGCAAAATATCTGCTGGAATAATCGCATGAATATGTATGCCTAATGCAATTAGAACAACAGCTACAGAACCAGTAGCTCCTGAGATCATACCAGGCTTACCACCTACTAGAGCTGTAATAAAACCAAGTATAAATGCTGTATACAGACCAACCGTTGGTGAAACTCCTGCCAACAAAGAAAAGCCGATTGCTTCTGGTACTAAAGCAACAGCAACAACTATACCCGATAGTACATCACTTTTTATGTTCCTACCTATAAAGGTATTTTTATAATCTAACAATTTACTTCCTATTATTTTTCATTATTTAGTTAAAGTTTAGGGCTATAAAGATACCATAAAAGAACCTAGTATTTAAGTACAATAAATTTCCCTAAATTGGTTAAATCGTATTTTTATATTTTTTTAAACAAATAATAGCTACAACAACCATAAAGATTAAAAGAGGATATATACTACTTAAAATATCAAAAAACCCTCCTCCTTTTAGCAAAATTTCTCGAACGATATTTAAATAATGTGTCAGAGGTAAGATGTTCCCTATTACTTGAGCCCACTCAGGCATTCCCTCAAAAGGAAACATAAACCCTGATAACAATATTGAGGGCAAGAAAAAGAAAAATGTCATCTGCATTGCTTGTAATTGGGTATCCGCAACTGTTGAGAAGGTTATCCCAACCAAGAGATTTGCTATAATAAAAGGAAATGTCGCTACGAGTAATAACAAAATACTACCAACAATAGTTATACTAAATATCACTTTAGCAAAAAATATAATTAATAACAGTTGGATGTAACCCACAACTATATATGGTGTTATCTTACCAAAGATGATTTCTAGAGATGTTACAGGTGTCGCAAGCAATGACTCCATTGTGCCATACTCTTTTTCTCTGGTAATAGTCAAAGATGTAACCATGACCATCGTCATTGTTAAGATGACCCCTGCCAAAGCTGGCACAATATTATTTTGAGTTTTATTCTCTGGATTATATTTATTATGAATTACAAAATTAAAAGGTTGTTTCTGTTCAACTTGTGATCTATTAGAAAAATATTGACTATATATAGCTTTCACTTTATTTGCAGCATCTAGTGCTGCACCAGTTCCAGAGTTAGCACCATCAGCTATAATCAAAATATCAGGAGACTCTCCTCGATAAACTTCTTTTGTAAAATTTGGTGGAATATCAATTATGAATTGAACTTTGCCTTTTTGCATTAAAGTTATAGCTTCATCTCTCGAAAGGTTTTGATATTTGATATTAAAATAATTTGTATTATTAATTTTCTCTATAAGATAGTTTGTTTGTAATGTTCTATCACTATTAACCAATGCTGTATTTAAATGTTTAGGATTCATATTAATAGCAAAGCCAAAAAGTATTACCTGAATCAAAGGTATACCTATGACAAGTCCAATAGTTACCTTATCTCTAATCATATGAATAACTTCTTTAAGGAATATTGCATAGTACCTATTAATATCAAAATACTTCATGCAAAATTATCCTGTTGGCTTTTCATTAAAAATATAAATGCGTCTTCTAAAGATGTATTTATCTCTTGCCATTCAAACTCACTATATTCTTTTTGTATATCTGTTACATCTACATTATTTTTAACACTTAAGTGCACACTACTACCGAACATAGAAACTTGCTCAATTACTTTATTACTTTGTAGTTCTAAAACAACTCTATAAACATCTTTACCTGATATATTGTATGTTTTTATATCACAACTATCTATTATATCTTTTTGTGTGCCACTAGAGAGTAATTTGCCATATGCAATATATGATAGTTTATTACATCTTTCAGCTTCATCCATATAGTGAGTAGAAACCAAAGTCGTTATACCTTTACTAGATAATGTTGAAATATAATCCCAAAATTCTCTTCTTGCCTTAGGATCCACACCAGCAGTTGGTTCATCCAATAATAAAAGTTTCGGATCATGAATTGTTGCTACTCCAAGTGCTAATCTTTGTTTCCAACCTCCAGAAAGCTCATAAGCTTTTTGATTTGCTCTAGCTTTACCTATTTGTAAATTATCTATAGTCTTTTCTACAGCTTCTTTTATATTTTTTAAGCTATGTAATCTAGCAAAAATTTTAAGATTCTCTTTCACAGTAAGATCAGGATATAAGGTAAATTTTTGTGTCATATAGCCAACTTGCTGTTTAATGATATTAGCATGCGTGCCAATATCATACCCAAGGCAAGTTCCTTCACCTTTTGTTATAGGCAATAAACCACAAACCATCCTTATCGATGTAGTTTTCCCAGAACCATTAGGCCCTAAAAAACCATAAATATCGCCTTCTCTTACTTGCAAAGAAATATTATCAACAACTGTTTTTTCACCATATACTTTCGTAAGATTCTTTACATCTATAATAAAGTTATCATCTATACTCTGACTCATTATAATTCTACCTTTACAGGTTCACCAATATGAATTAATGAATCTTTAGGTGAATACTGTACCCTTGCTTTAACTTCAAAAGAGATTTCCGAGTCAGAATTTATACCATACAATAATGGTGGTGTATACTCAGCCTTACTTGATATAAAACTTATATTTGCTTGAATATTTTGCCCATTGGTATTTTGAATATTAATTCCTTGATTTAAATGCACTTTTTCTAAATCTTGTTTTGATACATAGAAAACTACATATACATCCCGAGGATTTATAACAGTTATAACAGGGTTATATGCTCGAACTTCTTCACCTGGTCTATAAAAAATTTGATATACATAACCATTTTCAGAAGCCCTTACAGCTGCTGAATCAATTTTTTGCTGTAGATATTTTGAGTTACTATTGACAAACATAGACATAAAATCAGATGCTGCTATTAGATCTTCCCTGGCAGGCATTTCATTTATCATCTGCATAACTTGAAGAGTCGCCACTTGATTCCCCGCTTGAACAAGATTTCCTTTTGCTTGCTCAAATTGTTTTTTTGATGTGCTGTCATCTTTCAACAACTCTTTCTGGCGAACATATTCTTCTTTTGCAACTTCTAAATTTGCTTTTGCAGTTTGGATGTCAAGATTTGTCTTATCTAAGTATGGTTGTCTTTTACCTTTTGATAAATTATCTGAAATAGCTTCTGATGCTTGATGTAAAAACTCATTCGATTTTAATAATGTCTTATTTTTTGAAGAATCTAATATAAATAGTTGTTGTCCTCTTTTAACATACTCACCTTCTTTAACTTTTAAATCCAGAAGCTTACCATTCTCCTCTGATGATATATATCTAATATCTGTGCTTACATAACCAGGTATTATTTGATTTTTAGATCTTAAAAAATGATATGCAATTATTAGAAAACATATGGTTATTATAAAAACTATAATTATAGCTTTTCGCTTCTTAGACATTTAAATATCAATTAACAGAGTATTTTTAAATTATAAGTTAATTACATTTAAAAATGAATTTAAAATCATACAGCGGTTGCTATTTATAGCAAATTAAGTAATTATTTTGAAATTAAAAAATAAATAGTTATGAAGCCATGCTTAAAAAAATAATAACTACAACAGCATTAGTTTGCTGTATAAATTTATCTTTTGCAGATGTTGTTAACATTTATGCTCACAGAGGATTACGCCCATTAGCTCCAGAAAATACGCTTCCAGCATATACCGAAGCCATGCGTGTTGGTATTGATGTAATTGATATGGATATCAATATGACTAAAGATAAAGTTCTTGTAGTAACTCATAACCTAACCCTAAACCCTGACTTAACTAAAGACAAAAATGGAAATTGGATAACCAACGCAACTCCTATAAAAGACTTAACTTTAGATCAGCTTAAGCAATATACTGTTGGTTATATAAAACCAAACTCTCCAACTGCAAAAATGTATCCTAATCATGTTGGAATGCCGGGTGTTCATATACCTACATTACAACAAGTAATAGATTATGTTAAATCAAATGTGGGGAGTAGAGTTCGCTTACAAATAGAAATAAAGACAAATCCTAATCAACCTGATCAAAGTTGGACAGCCCAAGAAATGGCTGTAGCTTTAAATAAAATACTAGTGAAAAACCATATATCTAGTAGCGTTGAAGTTCAAGCTTTTGAATGGCAAGCATTAATTGATCTTCAAAAACTGAATCCAAAAGTTCAAACAGCTTATTTAACTAACCATTACAGCGATCCTATGAACACTCAACAGGAAAAAGAAATGGCTGGTCGTAAAAAATTAACTGCCCCTCTTGATCCTAAAGACTTTAATTACGACTATCCAAAAATGGTTAAAAAACTAGGTGGTACTTTCTGGGAGCCTTATGAAAAAGACTTAACTAAAAAAGATCTTGATGAAGCTCACAGACTAGGTCTTAAAGTTGTAACATGGGGTTGGACTGAAAGAGAAGGAACTGATTTTAATTACAATGTAGCAAGTAAGCTTATTGACTGGCGAGTTGATGGTATTATAACTGATAGACCAGATATTTTAAGAGGTCTTGAGGCTGCCAAAGGTCTTGACTTACCTCCAGCGTACCCCGATATACCTTTTCCAAAAACAATCTAAAAGATAATTAGTTTAGTATTTCTATTACCATAGAATAAGTTTTTATTGAGGAATAAAAATTCTTAAACTAAACTAATTGCTATGTAGAGTAAAATAAACCAAAAATATAGATAACTTTATGAATTTTTTAAAACCTGCAAAAAACTTGCCTTTACTAGCTAAAGAGCAAATACAAAAACTATATCCACATTGGCGACTAAGAATGTTTTTAGTAGCTTACATTGGCTACTTTACTTATTACTTCGGTAGAAGCAGTTTTGATGTATCTAAACAATATATCACAACACTATCTCCTGATGAACTAGGACTAATAGGTGCTGGTTTAGGTATTGCCTATGGCATTAGTAAATTCCTTATGGGTAATATATCTGATAGAAGTAATGCAAAGGTATTCTTAGCTATAGGACTTTTTATTACAGGTTTTATTAACCTTTTATTACCAAGTCTTCTTTCATTAGGTGTGCTTGTAATGTTTATAGCAATGTTCCTAAACGGATGGGCCCAAGGTATGGGTTGGCCTGCTTGTGCGCGTATTATGACTCACTGGTTTTGTGCTAATGAACGTGGTACAAAAATGGGAATTTGGAATACTGCTCATAACGTAGGTGCTGGATGTTTAGCAATTATTGTAGTTCCAATTGGGTTATATTTATTTAGTGGCGACTGGCATGGTCTTTTTTATGTTGCAGGTGCATTGTGTATAGGTGTAGGTATTTTAATATTAATATTTGGTGCTGATACTCCTCAATCTCTAGGTCTACCAGCTATTGAAGTATACAAAGGTTATACTACAGCAGAAGCTCATCATGAAAAAGAGTTTTCAGCTAAAGAAATATTCTTTAAGTATGTATTAAATAATAAGTGGGTTTGGTTAATAGCTGTTGCAAATGCTTTTGTATATTGTGCAAGATATGGTCTTGGAAGTTGGGCGCCTTACTATTTAGTTCACGTAAAGCATTTATCAACTTCAGATGGTCTTATTGCTTATGCAATGTTTGAACTACCTGCAATTCCAGGAACTATAATAATTGGTTGGTTAACAGATAGATTCTTCGGTAGCCGTAGAGCTCCAATGAGTGTAATCTGTATGGTCTTATTTATTTGTGCATTACTTGTATATTGGTATAGTAGTACACCTGTAATTCTTTGGGCATCATTATCTGCAATGGGGATATTAATATATGGTCCTGTTGCATTGATTGGAATACTAGCGTTAGATCTTGTACCTAAAAAAGCAGGTGGAACAGCTGCTGGATTTACAGGACTATTTGGCTACTTCTTAGGTACTGTTGGTGCTCAAGCAGTAATTGGCTTTATTGCCACATTCTTAGGTTGGAATGCCGTATTTGTATTTTTATTAAGTGCTTGTGTTATCGCTATAGCCCTTTTAGGAATATGTTGGAATCTTGGCTATAATAAAGTTTCTACAAACTAGATTTATATTCCTAGATGACTTTCAGTAAGCTATTAAAGATTCTAATAACTTTTATAATACTTATTTCAGTATCTTATTCCGTAAATTCTTCAGAGATTAATAGTGCTTTTGATAGAGCTATAAAAACTAATCAGCTTGACTCTGGTCTAATTGGTATAAAAATTATAAATTTAAGTAATGGCAAAACTATATACTCTAAAAATGCCAATAAAAACTTTATTCCAGCAAGTAATACCAAACTTGTAACAGGTGCCGCTACTTTATTATTTTTAGGTAAAGACTTTAGATACCAAACAAAACTTTATTACGATAAAATTCAAAATCACACGATAAATAATCTATATATAGTTTTTTCAGGAGACCCTAGTTTTACCACTAAAGACTTACAAAAGCTTCTAAACTCCTTAAAAACTTTGAAGATAACTAAAATTAATCATATCTATTTTGTTAATAAATTTTTCACAGGTCGTAACACCTCTATAAATGAAAGTCAGTCTAGTACAATATTTGCTTATGGAGCACCAAGTTCAATCTATAATCTTAATGAAAATTCTGTAGCACTAGAGTTAACGCCTGAAAAGCAAACTTTTAATATTAAACAAGTATCTGGTGAGCCATTGCCTTTCAAAAACCAACTTTTTATTGCAAATAAAAAACAGCTTAAAATATGTCAGTTCAATGGTTATAACTATGATAAGACATTAATTCTTTCAGGATGCTTACCTAAGAATACCTATACTTTTAGTTTTGCAGTTCAAAATCCAAAACTTACAATGAAAGAAGCCGTATTAAGAGAGCTATCAAAGCTAAATATTAATATGACAAATACTATAAAAATTATTACAAACCTTCCTAGCAATACTACTTTATTAGCTGAACATAATTCCAATAAATTAGATGTATTGTTAAAACACATGCTTACGATATCTGACAACCTATATGCCCAAACAATACTAAGAACTATCGGCTACTATTATAATGGTGTCGGTAGCATTATATCTGGGAAAAATGCTGTATTTGAAATACTACAAAACAAACTTAAATTAAACACAGAAAGTATACAGTTAGAAGATGGTGCTGGTGGTTCGGAAAATAATTTATTAAGTCCTAATTTCTTAGTAAGTGTATTACATAAAATGTCTTTAAACAAAAATTATAAAGTTTTTAAAAGTATGCTGCCAATATACGGTAAAACAGGCACCCTAAAGAACTTTAAAGGAGATAAACTTAAAGGTAATATTTTTGCAAAAACAGGTACTCAAACTACTGCTATAGCTTTATCTGGATATCTTATAAAAGGTGATAATCAATATGCTTTTTCTATACTTATAAACTCACTAAAAGAGTCTCAAAAATCTCAAGCACATAATTTAGAAAGAGAGTTATTAGAAAGTCTATACAAACTTTAACTTATCTTCTTATAGAACATTTACACTAAAAACTATTCTATTTATCCCATTAACGTAAGTAGATTGGTCATTGAATTAGCATTTTCTGTTTCAATTTTAAAAAGATTATACAACACTTTACAAAGCTCATCTTTATTAATATTTAATAAGTCATGTTTTGAAATCTTATAAACACAACAGTCATCAACTATTGCCTCTACAGTTAAGAAATATTTAGAACTACATATACTATCTATACCAATATGGTCATTATCAGCTATTATACCAACGTTACTCTGCCAACCTCCAGGAGAGGTAACATTTAGCGAAGCAAAGCCTGTTTGCAATAAATACACGTGATCTGCTTCATTACCTGTTTCTATAATATTACAACCTGTACTAAAACCATATAATTTAGCTTTTTTTGCTAATGATATAACTGTTTCTTGTGAACAGTTTTGAAAAATTTCAAAACCTTTAAAGTCTAACACTCTTGAATTATAAGCATCTCTCACCATATTAGTTATATTTGTTGAGTTAATTTCAGTCCATTTAAAATTTAATTTTTCCAGCACTTTGCTAGTATAATTTTGTTGAACAATAAATGCTGTATGTTCACTTTCACCTAACCATCCATAATGTAGCATAAAATCTTGTATATAATTAGAAAAAGCTGCCATATTATATTTATCACGAATACTATTTACAAAATTGACAAAAGAAGTTTTTTCTAACGATAAGCCTAAATTATTATCTTTCAAAATATCATCAAGTTTAGTTAGCTTATTATTATATGTATGGTAAATTCCATTATATAAATCTTTCTTATCAAAAATACTACAGATAGCTCTAGCCGTATCATTAATACATGACATCTCAGCAGAATAACCATCAAAAACTTCACCAATATTTAAAATTGATGTTACTGTCTGAAAGAAGCCATTATCTTTAAAATTTTGCTGGTGCTTTAGCGTTTCTGAATTATATACTAGATTACCAACGCGATATACATTTGTACTAATCCCTTCTTTTCTTGCTTTTATGGCTTCATACTCACCTTCTAGTTTTGTTTTAATATAAACATTGTCTATACCTTCTACTTTAGGAACATCCACTTCATTAAAAATAACTCTTTTCTCATCATATGTCCCAAGCTCACACACAGAACGAGTTGATACATAATGAAATGATATTTGTTTGTTTGCTTTTGATAAATTGATTAGATTTTTAACTGGCAAAACATTATCATTATAAAATTTTTCATACTCACCGTAATGACTCACATTTGCCGCTGTATGTATAATAGATTGAACATTATCTAATACAGACGAATATTTATCATCAGTTAAGCCTAATTTACCTTTAGATAAATCCCCAGCAAATATTTTTATGTCACCATTTTCAAAGTTTCTATCTAAAGTCGTATCAAAATAATAATGAAGCTTTTCTTTAGTACGCATTAATGCTTCACTATCATCTTTACCTCTTACGATAGCTATAACTTTCTTATTTAGCTTAATAAGCTCACTTACTATATGACTTCCTAAAAATCCAGTTGCCCCTGTCACAAGCACAGTATCAATATTTTCAATATTAGATATATCGATAGATTCTAACTCATTGTATAAAGAGCTAATTCTTTTATTTGCCAGTGCCTCTAAATCAAGTAATTGTTGATTATTATCAATAGATGCTTGCTCATATGCAGATATAATCTGATCAAATTTCAAATTTATATCAAACTTATTAATATTTATATTTTCAGTAATATTCCTAATCGTTTTATAGTCAAAAATATCAGCTATAGATAGCTTGAGCCCTTCTGTCTGTAATTTTGAAATAACTGCTATAGCCTTAATTGAGTTACCTCCAATAGAAAAAAATGAATCATCAATTCCTATTTCATTAACTCCGAGAATATTTGACCATATTGCTGATATTTTTTCTTCCACATCATTTCTTGGAGCAACATATTCAGATTGTAAGGATGATAAGTCTGGCTTAGGCAGGTTTTTTCTATCAACTTTACCATTAGGTGTTAATGGAAACGCCTCCATTTTAATATAAATATCTGGCACCATATAATCCGGTAAGTGATTCTTTAGCTCATCTTGAATAAATGCATGATCTAAATCATTGTCAGACACATAATATCCACACAAATATTTATTATTGTTTGTATCATCTAAAGCTAGAACAACAGCATCTTTGATATCTATTATATTTGCTAATCTAGTTTCAATCTCTCCTAGTTCTATACGATATCCTCTAACCTTAACTTGAAAATCTATTCTTCCTTGAACTTCAATATTTCCATCATCTCTCCAGACAGCTAAATCTCCTGTTTTATACAAAGTATCTTTAGTAATACGTTGATCTCCATCACACTTAAATGGATTATGAATAAACTTTTCTCTAGTCTGTTCTCTTTGATTAAAATACCCTAATGCTAAACTTTCTCCAGCAATACATAATTCACCAGGAACCCCTATAGGACATAACTTTAGCTCATTATCAACAATATAAATTTGGACATTAGAAAGTGGCTTACCAACTGGTATATTTCCATAATTTTTATCAACCTGAAAATCTGTCACATAAACTGTTGATTCTGTAGGACCATAGCCATTTACAAACTTATAAGACCTTTCTGTCCATTCTTTAAGCTTTTCACCTCCAACTTCTATAAAATCAAGTTGTTCATTATTATAAGTCTTTAGATATTGCTCTCCTAGCTGAGTTGTTAGGAAACATCCTTTAATCTTATTTTTATAGAAATATTTATCTAATTCTTCAAGAGACATCCTTACATACTCTGGTAATATGTGAACTGTTCCTCCAGTTATTAAAACCGGATATGTTCCCATTATACAAGCATCAAAACTAAAGCTAGCATATTCAGCAATTTGATCTCCTGCTTTTAGTTTACGCTTATCTTTATACCAAAATGAAAAATTCATCAAATTTTGATGAGATAACATTACTCCTTTTGGGTTTCCTGTCGAACCAGAAGTATATATTAACAAAGCAATATCTTTTGAATTAATGTCAATCTGTGGACTGTATTCACAGCTAAAACTATGTATTTGATCTATATCATTAAAATTACCAGTGAAACTAATATTATCTATTAATCTTCTCTCAGAAATTAGCATAGCAGCTTGAGAGTCATCTAGCATATATTGAACACGCTCTAACGGATACTTTTCATCTATACATACATATGCATAGCCAGCCTTCCACACAGCTAGCATACTTGCCAATATTTCTATACGGCGAGTCATATAAATAGCAATTATATTTGAGGAGTTTTGCTTTCTCTTTGGTAAGGAATTTGCAATCTTATTAACTAATCTATTAAGTTCGCTATATGTTATTTCTTCACCATCAACAATTATAGCTTTACTAGAAGGATACTTATCTATTGTAGCTTCAAAAATATCTATAATAGTTTTATCTCTAGGATAATCATAGTATGTATCATTAAATTTATCTAATATTAACGTTTTCTCTTCTTTTTTAAGTAAATCTAATTGTTTTAATTGTTTGTCTAATTCACAAGAAACTACTGAATCAAGAAGGTTAATATAATTATTTAAAAATCTCTTTACACTATTAGGTTCAAAAAGCCCTTTTTTATATTGTATCGTAGCTTCAAGAGACTCATTATTAATAGTTTGTAACGTAAGAGTTAGATCAAACATTGACTCCTTAACATTTGGTAAGCTAACGTCAATTGTAAAATCTTGATTATTATAATTTAAGTTCTTTTCTAGATAGTTAAAAAAGAAATTTATAAAAGGTAAGCTACCTGAAGAGTTCTCAATACCTGCATCTTGAATTAACTGCTCAAAGTTATAACTCTGATTCTTAAGCAAACTGAGAGTGGTGCTTTTTATATTACTAAAATATTTAGAAATAGTTTGGTTATCCTCAATATTAATCCTAAAAGGCAATGTATGTACAAACATACCTATATGCTCAGAGATACTGCTATGTGATCGTCCTGCTGTAGCTGTACCTATTGTTATATCATTTTGCCTAGAGTATCTCGATAAAAGTAAAGTATACACACCTATCATTAACATATATGGTGTAATATCTAACTTCTGACAAAAACTTAAAATAGACTGTTTCAACTCTGGATATATAACTTGGTTAACGTAGCCAGCCTCGTTTGATTTATTAGCTGATTTTAAATAATCAAATGGAAATTCTATCTCATTCGCACCCTCAATGTGTTTAACCCAATAATTTCTAATTTCTTTATAAAAGTCAGATTTAATGTAATGATGATTGTACCAATAAGCATAATCCTTATATTGTATTTCAAGACTATTTAAACTTTTGTTCTCGTATAAGTAACATAATTCTTTTACAAAAGGCTCTACTGAAGTACCATCAAATATAATATGATGAAAATCAAATAATAATACATAGCGTGTTCTATCTATCTCTAATAAACAAACTCTAAATAATGGTACTTTTGATAAATCAAAAGGTTTGACAAACTCTTTAAGTGTCATATCAAGTTCTTCTGCTGATATTTTCTTATAATGTTTAGAAATATTTACTTTATTATGTATCTTCTGTAATACTTCACCATCTACGTATTCAAAACTAGTTCGTAAAGATTCATGTCTTTCAATCAGCTTATCAATAGCTAAACCAACTCTTTCTTTATCTATATCTCCATTTATATTTAAGCATAAAGGAATATTATACGTGGTTCCTTGATTTCCTAAAATATTAGTCAAAAACATACCCTTTTGCGAGCTTGTAACTGGATACAACTCTCTCTCTGGCGCTGGTAATATTTTTTGTTCAAGACCAATCTCTTGTATATTACTAGCAATATCTTCTAATATAGGACTAGATAATATATCTGCTATACTAATTTCATAGCCTTGTTTTGATATCATAGATACTAAAGATATTGCTGATATTGAGCTTCCTCCAAGTTTAAAGAAATTATCTAACACTCCTATATTTTCAAGTTTCAAAATATCTTCTACAGCATGAACAATAATCTCTTCTATTTTATTTCTTGGTGCAACATATTCAGACTGTAAAGATGATAAATCTGGCTTAGGCAGATTTTTTCTATCAACTTTACCATTCGGCGTCAATGGGAACTTGTCTATTTTAATATAAACATCTGGAACCATATAATCTGGTAAATACTTTTTTAATTTTTCTTGAATTAATCTACTATCTAAATCCTTATCAGATATATAATAACCACATAAATATTTATTACTATTTTTATCATCTAAAGCTAAAACAACAGCATCTTTGATATCTATTATATTTGCTAACCTAGTTTCAATCTCTCCTAGCTCTATTCGATATCCTCTAACTTTAACTTGAAAATCAGTACGTCCAAGAAACTCAATATTGCCATCAATCTTCCATTTAGCTAAGTCACCTGTACGGTATATTCGCTCTTCTAAGCCATCATGATATATAAAAGACATTTCTGTTAAATCTGGACGGTTTAAGTAACCTTTTGCTAATCCTTCACCTGCTATGCAAAGTTCTCCCGCAATACCTATAGGACAAAGATTTAAATCTTTATTAAGAATAAAAATTTTATAATTTTTAATTGGTTTTCCTATAGGAATATTTAAGTAGCTTTTATCTAACTTAATTGAACTTGCATAAACAGTTGCTTCTGTTGGGCCATATGCATTCACTAATTGGTACGATGATGGCTGATAATGCTTGAGCTTATCTCCAGCTGTTATCAAATATTTTAAACATGGAGCATTCTTAGAAGCAAACTGCTCATAAATTGCAGGAGGCATAAATATATGAGAAATATTATTCTTATTAACATAATTTGCTATTTCATCTGGAGATAATCGTAAAAATTTATCAGAAAAGTGTAGTTTTGCTCCAGAAATTAATGTAGGAAATATCTCTGATATAGAGACATCAAAGGCAACACCTGCATATTTTAAAATTTGGCTTTCACTCTGCAACTCATATTCATCAATATACCAATAGCAGAAATTAGTTAAAGCCTTATGTTGAACTTCTACACCTTTAGGTTCTCCTGTTGAACCAGATGTATAAATAACATATGCAGACTGTTCTGGAGAAATTTTAACTTCTGGATTTTCTGAAATACCATCATCTAAATCATCTAAACAAAAAATATTCCCTGTATACTGTTGCTTTAATTCTAAAGAAATATAGTCTTTGTTTGATAGTAAAGTTCTTGAGGAACTACTCTCTAAAATCTTTATCTTTCTTTCAAGAGGAAACTCTGGAGAAATTGGAATGTAAGCTTTTCCACTTTTTAGTACTCCTAATATAGCAGTAGCCATATTATAGTGATCATTATCACTTAATATACCAACAACTTTTTCACTATCTTTTTTTAATAAATAGTTTGCTATTAAATTTGCTTGTTCATTTAATTCTTTATATGTAATCGACTTCTCTTTATAGATTAATGCTACCCTATCAGCATACTTCCTTACTGTTTCATCAAACAAGTCAACAATGGTTTTATCTTTAGGATAGTCTATATATGTATCATTGAATTTATTTAATATAAGATCTTTATCTTGATCAGATAATAAAGAGTAACACTTACTATTTTTCATTGTTCTTATCTCCTAAAAACTTAATTAATATAGCTGTTTTATCATCTTCAGCAAAAGAGGCTTCTTTAAAAGAATTTATATCACTAAATAATTTACTCATTTGATCAGATGCGGAAAGGTGTATATTTTGTTCTAATACCTTTTTAATTCTTTGAGCTCCATAAAGTCCTTTTGATGACTTAACTTCTGATAAACCATCTGTATATAAAAACAAACTTTTACATACGTTCATATTAATAATATCTTCGCTATACTCAGCTTCAGAATCAATTCCTAAAACAATGTAACCATCTTTTAAATCTAAACTTTGAGAATCATTAGAAAAAATTATTGGTTTATCATGACCTGCGTTTGATATATGTATTTTTTTAGATTTAAAATCAATCTTTATACATATACAGCTTATAAACATATTATTCTTATTATAGCTACACATATATTTATTAAGCATATCTATAACTTCTTTAGGGTTTTTATTCAAATTTATAACAAATCTAAATTTAGCTAGTAGAAACAAACTAAATATACTTGCTGCTGAGTTTTTACCCATTGAGTCGCCGATAAGAATCCAAAGATTATCTGATTCATCTAACCTTAGATCATATATATCACCACTTAAATCTTCAGCTGAACTATAATGAGTAGCAATGTCTATGTGTTTTATTGTAGATATATCTATAACATCAGACATAAACATTTCTTGAATCTGTTTAGCTAGGTATAACTCTGACTTCTTAGTATTAAGCTCTTTTTGGATTTCAATGTATCTTAAAATATCAAGTCTCATTTTCTCAACTGATCTATATAACTTTTTGACTTCTAGACTTCTAAGATTTGATCCAATTATTTGTTTGTCTAAGTTTTTATTTTCTACTATATGATCCATATAGTTAGATAATTGAACAATAGGCATAGTTAATTTATCAATCTTTTTACGTAATATTCTTGATAAGAAAATATTAATAAAGAATAAGCTAAATAAGAGTATTATAAAAGTTGCTAAAGCTATAAGCATAGGTTTTTGTAAACCTATCTTTATTACTACAACAATACCATCATAAACTAAACTCTCTCTATGATACATTGAAAGGCCTTGAATATGCCACCCACTGCCTTTATTAAAAGAAAGGTCTTTAGATACTATTTTAGTTGATGAAACAGTAAATCTCACATATGAAGATTTATGGACATTATCATCGATGCTTATATAGACGTGAATATCATTCGCAGTCATTTTCTCTCTTATTTCGCTAATTATACTATCCACATCAACATCAAAAGCTCCAACAGCAGTAACTTCACCGCAGTTATTAATAAAAGGAAACGAGTAGGTAGCAGTAAAGTTGTGTTTGCTCCCTCCAAACCAATTTAACTTAATAGAATCCATATGAGGCTTTCTTGTAGACAAAGGTATACTAAACCATTTCCTATAATAGTACTTAGTTCCTATAGTATTATATATTTCTGATAACTTCTGTCGTTTTACCTGATTACCACTCCTATATATATAAAAGCCTTCTTCCTTAACTTTAGGATTTGAGGCATATGCTACTGCAAATATATATTCATAGCCTGATAAGGCTTCTTTAGCGAATTTCATAGCATTTACTTTAGGGTCAATATCCAAAACAATTTTATATGCCTCTTGTGCTGAACTTAGCTCCTTTTCAATATTATCTGACGCACTTTCAATAGATGAATAGATTTCATTAGATTTAACCGTTTCTTCATAAGTTAAAAATGAGAATACAAAAATACTTAATAGTAAAAATAATGTAGTCACTAATATATTAACTAACCAATATGCTGGCCTATGAAAATACCATGATATACTCTTATCAATATTTTTATTAACTTTCATAATGTTATTTCTAAATAGTTAATATTATATTTCCCAGATCTAGTATACGTCCATTTATCACAAAAGTTCTCTACTAAATTTATACCATGCCCACCTATACTATCTGCTTCAGTTTTCTTGAAGGCTTTATCATAATCAAACTTTGATGTATTATCTATTAGTGAAAGCTCTATGTGAGAATCTTTATTTTGAACCTTTATTTCAAAACTCAAAGTGTTATCATTATCCTGATCATACCCGTGATACCAACAGTTAAGTAATAACTCTTCATAAATCAACTTGATTTTAAACAAATTAGACTCAGATATATTCTCTTGCTCTAAAGATTTACTAAGATCAAAAAGAAGTTTATTAATATCTTCTAAACTAAGGCATTTCCTATGTATACTTAACATTATTTAATCAAATCTTTTACTTCTTCAAAGGTTTTACAAATAGGAATTAACTTAACAAATCCAGAAACTCTTAAAA
The DNA here is from genome assembly GCF_036281795.1 of Francisella sp. 19S2-4. Classification (NCBI taxonomy): domain Bacteria; kingdom Pseudomonadati; phylum Pseudomonadota; class Gammaproteobacteria; order Thiotrichales; family Francisellaceae; genus Francisella; species Francisella sp. 19S2-4. The sequence continues at coordinate 99,714 of NZ_JAWUZH010000001.1, read as the reverse complement.
CTTCATTAACTAAGCTTGAAGGATTTAATATTATTAGTTTCTTGTTACTTGTTGATAAACTTTTAAATATTAATATTAAAGATCTTAGCCCTGCACTACTTAAATAAGTAAGATTAGAAAAATCAAGAACTATATTACAAGGCTCACCATCATTAATTCTCCTAATATCATTATTAAAACTATTGCAAGAAGTTGAGTTCAACTCCCCTTTTAAACCAATAACTAAAATACCATCTTCTTTTTTAGAACAAACTAATTCCAACATTAAATACTTCCTTATCATTCTCTATATACCTCTTATAAATCAATAGTATCTTAATTTAAATAACATACAAAATATTTTCCCAACTTTGCCGTAAAATTTATTGAAATTAAGAATATATTCATTTTTATATATCTTGAAAAGGAATATTAAAGAAGAATAACTTGATAAAATGTAATTAAATCCGATTGATTAATAAACTTTTCACTAATAAAAAATCTCTATAATCAGTAAAACTATAGAAAGTAAATTCAAGATAATCAAAGTGTAGCTAATATGCTTAAACCCCGATATAAAAATCTTATAAGCTGTCCACAAAATTAATCCTAATATCACACCATGAGTTATTGACCCTGTCAGAGGAATTATAAACATAGTTAATAACGCAGGTACCGCTTCCGGGATATTATCCCAGTCAATATCTATTACTAGCCTAACCATATGTACTCCAACGATGAATAACACTGGAGCTGTTGCTACTGCTAGAACAAGAGATAACAATGGTGATAAAAATAAAAATGGTAAAAATAATAAACCAGTTACAATAACTCCAAACCCTGTTTTAGTTCCTGCTTTAATTCCCGTTATCGACTCGATATAACCTATTGCTGAACTAGTACCAAATATCCCAGATAATATCCCACAAATACCCTCCACAGTAAGTATTTGTTTAAAGTTTCTTGGTTCACCTTTATCATCTAAAAGATTACCAGCTTCACAAATACCTATTGCCCCAGCTAAACTATCAAATAACACAGTAAATATAAAAGCAAATATAGCTGGCCATAGTGCTATTGATAATGAGTTAACTAAATCAAGCTGGCCAAATACCGAAAAATCTGGCATTGATACAATACCACTAAATTTAATAGATAGTTCTAAACTTGGAAAGAATAAATTTAATAATAGATAAATAACTGTAATGCCGACTATGCCTAAAATCAGTGAAGAAGAATAGTTATAATAAGTTAATATCCCAATAAATAACAACCCCAGCATAAATAAAACAAATGATATATTTATATTTGCCATTTTTATCATATTCTCAGTATCAGGAGCTACGATATTTGCTGACTTTAATGCCAAAAATGCTATTAATAGACCTATACCAGCGACAACTGCATACCTAATCTGTTTTGGAATAGCTTTTATAATTTTTGTTCTAATATTGGTTATTGATAGAATTGTAAAAATAATCCCTGACCAAAAGACAACCCCTAAAGCTACTTGCCAGCTCACATGCATTTGCTGAACTACTGTATAAGTAAAAAACGCATTAATACCCATACCCGGAGCAATTGCTATAGGATTATTTGAAAATATTCCCATCAGAATACAACCAATAAAAGATACTACTATTGTAGCTGTTAAGGCACCTGCAAAAGGTATGCCTGCTTGAGATAATATTACTGGATTAACAATGATTATATACATCATTGATAAAAAAGTTGTTATTCCACCAACAGTTTCTCGTTTAAAAGAAAAATCATCTTCTTTAAATGTATCAGATATTTTTAATTGCATAATATTTAACCTAAATAAATTTAGCATCTAAGCTATTATTTATTAGCTTAATAATTTGTGTATCAGATAATTTTAATGCTTGAGCTAACTGTTTATAGTTTTCATTAACATACCCCCCAAAATATGCAGGGTCATCTGAATTAATAGTCACTTTAACACCCTTTTCTAAAAGCTTAGCTGCTGGGTGATCAGACAAATTAGTCATTACCTTTAAGCATTTGTTTGATAGAGGGCACATTGTTAAAGCTATATCATCTTTTATAATTCTTTGTATAAGTGTTTCATCGTCTAAAATAGCATTACCATGATCTATCCTATCAACTCCTAATATATCTATTGCTTCCGAAATATATTCAACAGGCCCTTCTTCGCCAGCATGAGCAACCAAATATAATCCTTCTTTTTTTGCTTGCTCGAAAACTCTTTTAAATTTAGATGGCGGATTTCCTAACTCACTACTATCTAAACCTATACCTATAAAGTTATCACGAAAATCCATAATTTTTTCAAAAGAGCGTAAAGCATTATCCTCTGATAGATGACGCAAAAAACACACTATTATACTAGTTTTTATAGAAAAATCTTTTTCTGCCTGTGTAATAGCCTGTCTAATCCCATTAAATACTATCGACAAAGATATCCCTCTATCTAAATGTGCTTGAGGATCAACAAAAATTTCAGCATGCGTTACATTATCTTGACTAGCTCTAGTTAAATAAGCATAAGTTAAATCATAGAAATCATGCTCTGTTAATAACACAGACATGCCTTGATAATATAAGTCTAAAAAATCTTGGAGATTATTAAAACTATATGCTTTCTTGATTTTATCTATCGAGCTATACTTAAGATTTACTTTATTTCTTTGTGCTAATTGAAACATCATTTCGGGTTCTAATGTTCCCTCTATATGAAGATGAAGCTCAGCTTTTGGCATTGCTAAGAGATTGTTATATTTCATAATATTTAATAAAATTAATACTTAATATTTAATAAACACATATTATTACATAAAATTTTTTTCTTTGAAACTTGATAATTTTCATATAAGAAATATTTATTATTTTCATAATTAATTATTATTTGACTCAACTTACAAGATTAAATAGAATCGATTCATAGGCTTAAATTTATTTTAAATATTTTTAAACCTTAATGAGATAGGTATGAATTATTTCTAAATTTTATTAAATTAGATAATTAACTACTTATAAATTAAAACCAATAAAAGGAACTAACTAGCCATGGTAAAAAAAATTGTTACTGCTATAGGGATGTCTGGGATGTTACTATCTGGTGATAGTGCTTTCGCGGAAAACAAAGATAGCTTATCTCCTCAAAGTGTAAACCTATCTCCTCTACGCAACTTAAATACTATAGATAGCCCAATGGGAAAAAATTATAGTTATCGTGAAGCCTTTAAAAAACTCGATACAGAACAATTAAAAAAAGATATGCAAAATCTTTTAACTCAATCACAAGACTGGTGGCCGGCTGACTTCGGTAACTATGGTCCTTTCTTTATTAGATTATCTTGGCATGATGCCGGTACATATAGAATATTTGATGGTCGTGGCGGAGCTAATCGTGGTCAACAAAGATTCTCTCCTTTAAATAGTTGGCCAGATAATGTAAACCTTGATAAAGCAAGACAGCTTTTATGGCCAATTAAGCAAAAATATGGCAATGCTGTATCTTGGTCAGATTTAATTGTATTAGCTGGTACAGTTTCCTTAGAATCTATGGGAATGAAACCTATTGGTTTTGCATTTGGCAGAGAAGACGACTGGCAAGGGGATGATACTAATTGGGGCGTATCTCCAGAAGAGCTATCTAGTAATGTAAAAAATGGTAAACTAGAAACTCCATATTCTGCAACTCAAATGGGCTTAATCTATGTAAACCCTGAAGGTCCTGATGGTAAACCAGATGTTAAGAAGGCTGGAGATGCAATTCGTCAGGCATTTAGTGGTATGGGCATGACAGATAAAGAAACTGTAGCTTTAATTGCTGGTGGTCATACATTTGGTAAAACTCATGGTGCAGTGCCTGCTAAAGATGTCAAAAAAGATATTGGACCTGCTCCAGATAAAGCACCAATCGAACAACAAGGATTTGGCTGGCATAATAGTTATGGTACTGGCAAAGGTGATGATACTATGGGCAGTGGTCTTGAAGGTTCTTGGACTGCTACTCCTACATACTGGAATCATGACTTCTTAAATAACTTATATAATTTAGATTATGAAAAAACATTATCTCCTGCAGGTGCCCATCAATGGGTTGCTACTAATGCTAAACCTGAAAACATGGTACCAGATGCTCATAAACCAGGTGTTAAGCATAAACCTATAATGTTTACTACGGACCTTGCGTTAAAAGAAGATCCTAAATTCAATAAATATGCTCAAGAGTTCTACAAAAATCCTGAAGAATTCAAAGAAGAATTTGCTAAAGCATGGTTTAAACTAACTCATAGAGATATGGGTCCTAAATCAAGATATATGGGTCCTTGGATTCCTAAACAAGATTTCATTTGGCAAGATCCTGTTCCTGTAGCTGACTATAAGCAAGTATCTACTCAAGATATAGCACAGCTTAAACAAGATATTGCAAATTCTGGACTTACTAATCAACAGCTTATAAAAACTGCTTGGGACTCTGCTTCTACATATCGTAAAACTGATTACAGAGGTGGATCTAATGGTGCTAGAATTGCTTTAGCTCCAGAGAAAGATTGGCAAATGAATGAACCTGCTAAGCTTGAAGTTGTTCTTGCTAAACTTAAAGAAATACAAACTAACTTTAATAACAGTAAGAAAGATGGCACTAAAATTTCTTTAGCTGATCTAATAGTATTAGGTGGTAATGTAGGTGTTGAACAAGCTGCTAAACAAGCAGGTTATACTATAGAAATACCTTTTGTACCAGGTAGAACAGATGCTACTCAAGCTCAAACTGATATAGAGTCATTTAATTACCTAAAAACTAAAGCTGATGGCTTCATAAACTACACTGATGGTAGCGTAGCTATTAATCAACTACCTCAAGCATTAGTTGAAAAAGCAAGTATGCTTAAATTAAATATACCTGAAATGACTGTATTAGTTGGCGGTATGCGTGCTCTAAATGTAAATTATGATGACTCTCAAGAAGGTGTATTTACAGCAACTCCAGGTCAGCTTAATAATAACTTCTTTGTAAACTTACTAGATATGTCTACAGAGTGGAAAAAATCTGATACAAATGCTGGTGAATATATCGGTGTAGATAGAAAAACTGGTAAGCAAAAATGGACTGCTTCTCCTGTAGATCTAATCTTTGGCTCAAACTCAGAACTTAAAGCTGTAGCTCAAGTTTATGCTGAAAATGGTAACGAGCAAAAGTTTGTCAATGACTTTGCTAAAGCTTGGCATAAAGTTATGATGCTTGGCAGATTTGATGTTCAAAAATAATCTATTACTTTCTGAATTTGCTTAATTTTCTTTAAAGATATATATTTATATCTATATTTCTACCCATAAAGGTTAATTAATGAATACTTTGAATATTGTTAGCTTATTTATTTCTTTAGTTGCTGTTGGAGTTGCATTTTGGCAAGGTTTTCTTTCAAAAGCTCAACTAGAGCAAGCAAAAAGCACTAAAGATGAGGCAAATAAATTACTTGATGAAATAAAAACAAAAGTAGCAAAAGTAGAAACAATATCTGATGAAACTCGTAAAGATGTTAAAGAACAAATTTCAAAACTGATCGATAAACAGGATGAAAATTTTAAAGTTTTATTAAATGCTCCTAATCAAAATAGTCAAAATGAAATGATTATGAGTTTACTACCAAGCCTATTAGAAAAACCAGATATATTAAAGACTTTTATAGAGCTTGGTCAAAAAGATAAGAAATAATTCAATAAAGTTCTTCTTAAAACAGCTAATATCATTAGAGATTTAATCTAAATAGCTAAATATATCAGACTTGAAAATACATATATTTAATCTAATATGTAACTATATAAGCACGAATTTACTAGATTTTATATGCCTATAAACCTTTATCATGAAAATGACTACCTAAGACAAAATAATAATATTTCTATAAAAGAAAATTTTTCACCCTTTAGAAGAGATTATGCCCGTGTTGTACACTCTTCATCATTTAGAAGGCTTCAAGCAAAGACACAGATTTTCCCAAGCTTTGAAAATGACTTTTTTAGAAACAGACTTACTCACTCTTTAGAGGTCGCACAGATAGCTAAATCTATTGCGGTTAAACTAAATGCTGAATATGATCTTAACCTTGACTATGACCTCATCGAAACAGCTGCTCTTTGCCATGATATTGGGCATCCTCCTTTTGGACATAATGGCGAAGTCGCATTAAATAAAAAGATGCGTAATTTTGGAGGCTTTGAAAGCAATGCTCAAACATTACGTTTAATCTCCCATACAGCAAAAAAAGATGTTGATCAGAAGCAAAGTTTTGGTCTAAATCTTACTTATAGAACTATAGCGTCAACTATAAAATATGATAATTTAATACCTCCTATTAGTGATCTAGGCCATCTTTCTAAAGGCTACTATAATGAGGAATCTAGACTTGTTGAAGATATTAAGCAAAAACTACTAGAACCTTACGGAGTAAAATCTATAGAAGGTAGTTTTAAAACCATCGAATGTTATATTATGGATGTGGCTGATGATATTGCTTATTCCACCTACGATGTTGAAGATGCACTCAAAGGAGGATTTATAGATCCTCTATCTATGGCTAGCATTGATGATAGACTTCTTGAAAAAATATTTAATGCTATGCCTAAAGATCTTGAAATCACTAAAGATGAAATCAAAGAAATTTTAAAAAATATTTTTTCAGATTATATAGACTTTAGTTCAGATGCTACAGATATTTATAAAGTCTCTAAAAATATTGCTAATAATAGTCTTTTACGTACCAAATTAACTTCAAGATTAGTTAATAGCTGTATCCAAAATATTGAAATTGATATAAATCAAAATATACCTATTATTTCTAAAGTTTATCTAAATGATCAAATTAGAAAACAAGTTGAAGTTCTAAAAAAATATATTTTATTTAAAATAATAAAATCTCCAAAGCTTAACGTTCTAAGATATAGAGGCCGAGAAATTATTTCTGAGATTTTTGATATTTTGATTAACTCTGATGTTAATGAAAGTCTTCTACCAGATGATATTGGTGCAATATTCTATAATACTCATAACGCTCAAGGTAAAGCTCGTATTATCTGTGATTATATATCTTCAATGACTGATAGATATATAATTGAGCTTTATAATCAGTTTAAATCAGATCCTTCCTCTATGATATTTAAACCTTTTTCATAAAATAGCTAGCACCTACAATCCCAACTAGTGAAACTACTCCAGCTGCAATTATTAGATATATAGGAACCAACAAACTATTAGTCACTGAGATTAAAGATATTGTAAGTGCTGGCGCACCAGCTGAAAATACTAGATATCCTAGATTGTAGGATACTCCATAGCCCCTACATCTATATTCTAGCTTAAAGAAATTAGTTATCATGACATTATATGTTGAAGCAAAAAATCCCATCACTATCGATAATATAATAAAACAAGCAAACACATCTCTACCTTCAATCAAGTTTTTATAGAAAATAGGGCTTACAACCATTGATATAATAATCAAAAAAGCTAACATCTTAGCTTTAGATACATAATCACTAATAAAACCTCCTACTAAACAACTTATTGCCATTATTATAGATCCTGTTAAAAGCAAATCCGATAGATCAAACTTAGATACTATATACATCTTCTGAAATGTCGGTAAAAACAAATATAACTGTGTAAATAGCATTGCAATAGCTGCAACAAGCGATATACCAACTATCGTTTTAACAACAAATACTCCTCTTGAAGAAGTACTACCTTGATTATTAGCTATAGCTTCTTTAACTTGAGGTAGATCAATAATATTTTTTCTCAAAAAGAATAAAGCAAGAGTAAAGCATGCTCCTAAGAAATATCCTATTCTCCAGCCATACTCATGTACAAAACTTTGACTAGTAAAATGATCTAATAGGAATAAAACCAAAGATGTCATCATAATACCAAGGCTTAGACAACAAAAAACCATACTTGTTACAAAGCCCTGCCTTTTAGGATAATTCTCAACTATATAAACTACTGAAACAGGTATCTCCGCACCAATAGCTAATGCTTGTATACAACGTAAAAAAACAAATAATATTGTTGCTAATACTCCGATACTTTCAATCGTTGGCAAAAATGCTAAGATTATCGTTGAAAAAAATAATAAAGCCATATTTAACCGAAGTATAAATGCTCTTCCTTTTATATCTGCAATATAGCCAAATGCCCAAGCACCCAGAGGTCTAATAATATAACCACCGATATACACGAGAAAAACTAATAAAATACCACTAATAGAACTGCCTTTATCAAAAAACTTATTTTCAATAGTCATAGCAAAAACAAAGTATATCGCAGTATCATAATACTCAAAAGCAGCGCCTAAAGTAGAGAAGAGAAGTCTCTTATACTCTTTCATTTAATTATTTTTTTAGAAATTTTTATATATATTAGCATAATCTAAATACTAAACTTAAGTATATTGATTTTCGCTATTACCAAAAGTTTTATAAATAATCATCTACATCAGAAGCAGGTACACATGTTATTGCTGTACTCCAGGCATTATTATTTACATAATAGTATCCAGCACGATAATTAAGACTTTCAAAACTTCTCCCATTTTTAGGACTAATACTTATATAAACTCCTGTAGATGTTGCATCCTCATACTTTAATATATTATTTGTTCCAAATTCAGGTGGCATAGCATTAGTTGGGATGCCGTAACCAGAAGGACACGTAAAAGTTATAGCTCCTGGATTTGCTATCCATGATATACCAGATACAGAACCTGTTCCACTAGCAGGTATCTGAGAGTAATCTCCTCCTGTTAAAGTTATTTGTGTTTTTATATTAGGAGCTTCAACAATAACATCACTACTTTGGCTTACTGTTCTTGTTGCTCCATCTGGTAAAGTAACAGTCCCTGAAACACTGATATAATGGCTACCAGCTCCTACAGGAAATACATACCCAGTTGGATTACTTGTAGAAGAACACGTATCATTTTCACAACTCGGCAGATTATTATCTGACATTTGTTGTGCAGTTGCATAATTGCCACCTGAAATAGACCATTCTAAAGAGTCATTTTTATTATTTAAAGAAGTTTTACTTAAGATCTTCTCCGAAGTCTTACCTAACATGTCAGTCGTTTTTAATACGTCTACTTGAGCTAACTCTATATGACATATATTTTCAGCGCATTCACTGACTATTTTTAATTCTTTGGTTTCCTGTTTATTGATACAACTTGTTAACCCTATTGATATAATAGCTATAAAAGTTGCTATTATTAACTTTTTTTTATTCATAAAATATATCCCAAGTAAATTTTATATTTAATTCTAAATTAACTGAACGCCACATTGTAACATAAAAAGTATTAAATAAAAATTATATTTATATTTACTTAAGATTTAAACTCTGTACACGATGATTTTTTCATAACCTAAGCTGTTTAGTTGTTTTATTTAGGATTTTTAAGCATAGAGAAAAACCTCTTATTGAGAAGTCTAACTCTTGAATAGAGTTAATTAACATATCTAATCCATACCTAAAGTAAGTATTTTGTAATCTTCCATGCATTTTCCTAGGAATAGGTTTTATTTTGGCATCTTTATATTCACCTACTTTATGAATCCATACAAAGGCTATACATAGTAAACCAATTAGCTTTGCTATCTTGTTTTTATCAGTCAAATGGGTATCTTCAAGATTAAAACCTCTACCTTTAAATGCCTGAAATAAGTTTTCAATCTCCCACCTCATAGCATACACAGGTATAAGACTTTCTATACTATTGGAGTTACTAGCTACAATAAGAAGCTCTCCTTTTTGTGTTCGAGTACCAGATAAATAGACACTTTGATTATAGATTTTTCTTTTGCCATCAATACTTTTATATTGGTGTACAGCTAAATCATCAAATAATATTGAGACTTTAGCACTAAAGTTTCTAGAGTTAGTTGTAGTAAGGTTATTTCTAATTCTAACAATGTAATCAATGTTTTGTGAATCTAGCCAGCCTAACCAATTCTCTCGCATAAATTCTCTGTCACCCAAGATACATGCTATACGTTCTTTACCAAACTTTGAGATGAATCGTTTAACTAAGCTTATTCTAAACTGGGAATCAGAATTGCCTCTATGATCTAATAGATCATAGTATAAAGGTATTGCTATACCTTCGTATACTGCTGATAACATTAAAATATTTATATTTGTTTTACCAAGTTTCCAGTTTGTCCTATCCATTACTAGGTATAATTTATCTTTTCTTGATAATAAATGATTAATACTAAACTCTGCTATAGCATCAAAATCAAATTCTACATCTTTGAAAAAACTTGAGACCTTCTATAATTTGAGGACATTTTATTATTGTTCTTAAAACATCTTGATATCTTTGACAAATTAACTGTTTGTGATGATATTAAACCTATTAATAGGTTACTTAAACAGTCTATTCTTGACTTGTGCCAAGTAAATACTTTATATAAACTTTCTTTTAGATGATTAAAGTGCTTTTTAATCTCTCGTAAATAATGAATATATAAGGCTTTAGTCAGCTTTTTTAATTTTTTTCATCGTGTACAGAGAGATTTAAAGCATTAAATCAAATTCGTTTTGAAAGAGTTTAAACATAAGCTTCATATTATATTTCAACTAAAATCAACTTAGAAGTTTTTTAAGAATCTACAGAGAAAAATTTGAATGGCTAGATTATACTTCTGACATCAGTAAATGCTACAAATATTCAAATACCTAACGAGCATAAGCTGAAGAAAGCTCTGATATTTCAAGAGTAACGGTATATTTATCCATATTAACGCATTTATTTAATATCTCTAAAATTTTATTTCTCAAATTAGTTGATAGAGTGTCTAAGTGTTCTTGCTTACGTCCTGCTAAGACTTTTATCTGCATATGAACAAGCTCTTTATCCTGATTACCTGCAACACAACAATATTCATAATTATAAATACGACATTTAAACCCTTCTAATTTTGCAGGCAAGCCATCAACTAAATAGTGCTGTGAAATATTTATTATTTGCTTAGCTAACTCAATATCAAACTTTTTTGGCACTTCTAAAATTATATGTGGCATTTATTAAACACTCCTTTTAAAATCTTTTTTTTAATAATGCAATTAAAATTAGCTTACAACATATCTTAACTTATAATCTATTATTTTAGAGCAGCTATAGTAGAAATATTTCTTTACCTAAAATCAATTATTCTAAGAAACTACATTTTTTGGATTTGCATTTAGAAATGATTCAATATTATCTTTTGTTATCTCTAATATTTTATTCATAGCTTCTATGCTTGTCCAAGCGATATGTGGAGTTATATAACAATTCTCTAACTTATTAAGATTATATTTAATAGCTGGTGGCTCTTGTGCTAATACATCCAAGCCAGCTGCTTTTATTTGATTGGTACTTAATTTTTTATATAGTGCTTTCTCATCAACTAGATTACCCCTACTAACATTTATCAAAATAGCGCTTTTTTTCATCAAAGATAGTTCTTCATAACCTATTATATTTCTTGTGTCTTTAGTTAATGGGCAATGTAAACTTATAATATCACTATTTTTAAGCAGCTCACCCAAGCTTACAAAACTAACTGATTCATCATTATAGTTAGATCTACTATATACTAGAACTTTCATACCAAACGCTTTTGCGATAGAACTAACTTTTCTCCCAATATTACCAAAGCCAACTATCCCAATTGACATATTTGATAATTGATTCCAGTTATTATTTATTAAACACCATTGTTTACTAATTGCCCAAGAATCATTCTTAACAGAGTCAGTATTTAAAGAAATATTATTTATTATATGTAGTATTAGTGCAAATGTATGTTGAGCTACAGCATCTGTACCATAAGCAGGCACATTAGTCACAGTAATATTATATTTCTTTGCAGCATTAATATCTATAGAGTTAAATCCTGTTGCCATAACACCTATGTATTTTAATTTTGGAGCTGCTTTAAGATGCTCTTCTAATATAGCTGTTTTATTTGATAATACAATATTAGCATCTTTTATCCTCATAATAAGATCACTTGCGTCAGTTTTATCAAATAATTCCACGCTTCCGAATTCTTCTAAAAAAGAAAATTTTTCCTTTTTATAAGGAATTGTTTCTAATACCACGATTTTCAACATAATATCTCCCTTCAATATTTTCAAAAAATTATTAAACCTCTCCACTTAAATAAAATCTTAATGGTGGAATTAAAAATACTGTCCTTGCTATATAGAATAATATCAAAGCTATCCACAAACCATAATTTTCAAAGCCTTGCAATAGAAATACTGAAACAATATAAACTAAAGCTGCCAAAATCATCGCATTTCTCATAGCTACAGTTTTCAACAATCCAACAAAGACTCCATCTATCCAAAAGCTAAAACTAGCAACTATAGGAATTAATATTGAAAATAAGATATATTTATTCACTTGATATTTCACATCAACTAAAGATGTAAATATAGTAACTATGTGATCTTTAAAACAAGCATAAATAAAAACCAAAATAAAAGTTATTACTAAACTCTGTAATAGTGTTTTACTAACTACTTCTTTAAATATCTTTTGGTCATTGTCTACGTAAGCTTGAGCAACTAATGATTCTGTAGTATTTGCTAGAGCATCAAGAAACATTGCCATAAATATACTTACTTCAATCAATATTGTATTAGCTGCTAAAATATCTTTTCCATATTGTGCTGAAAATATATAAAAAGAGTTCATTGATAATAATAAGCATAATGAACGTATAAAAATATTAGTATTAAGCTTTAGGAAAGGTATATATTCACTAATTGTAAAATAATCAAATTCTTTTAAAATCTGTTTTACTAATACTCCTCTTCCCACAAAAAACCTATAAGTTTTTATAAATAGAAAAATGGTTGTAACGCAATATGCTGATACCAAAGAAATTGCAACACCTGTAACATTACACTGCATAAATATAACCCAAAACACGCTGGAACTAGTTGCGAAGATCATTAAAATCAAAGAGCTATATAAAACTACTTTTGTCTTACCAATGCCTATAAAAAAACCTAAAAAAATAAAGTTTAACAACGCAAACCAAAATACATATATTGCAATATTATAGAATCTAATAAATAAAGTTTTTACGATACTATCAATATGAATTATGCTTAAAACTAAGTTTAAGATAAAAGGTTTTAATATAAAAATAATTATAGATATAATGCTTGCAACTATTATTGCCCTTAAAACTATACGGAACATTTTTTCTATATCGTCGATATTTTGAGCTATCAAACCAGTTAGGCTCATTCTAAAAAAAGCAAATAACAAACATATAACATTTAATATAGAAACTCCTAGCCCTATAGCGGCTAAGTAACTACTATTATTAAGATGTCCAATAATAGCAGTATTAACTATTCCTACCATTGATAAAACCAAATTGGAAAATATCAAAGGTAATGATAATAAAAAGATTTTTCTATGCATCTAAAAAGCTCAAAATATAATATAGATAAAAATTATAACATCTAAAAAACAACTCTATATTCATTTATCAAAATCTAATAAGTCTTATCAAATTACTGATATATTCATACTTACAACTTTAAGTTATTATTAACGCCGCTAAAGATAAAATAAACCTTTTACAAGCATTAGTAAAAGTTTCATTTAGTAAAGCCATAATAAAATATAGTTTCAAAAGTTTTTGCTTGCTAGTTATTTTTTTATGGTCATATAATTAATATGTAAAACAAAATAAATTACTTTTTTGGTAGTTTGTAAGGAGATATAACTATGAAAAACAATTTGAAATTAACACCTACTATGATTTGTGCTTTAATAGGTATTAGCTCTTTCTCAATAGCTAATGCTACTGAAGCATGGTCAACTAATGAATTATCATCATATGTTGCAGGTACTATTGTAACTGATAATGGTAAAACATATAAATGTAAAGGTTGGCCTGCTTCTGGTTGGTGTAAAATAGGTGCTTATAAACCTAGTGGGACATATGGTAGTGATGCATGGGATGTTGTTGGTGATGAGCCAACTCCAACTCCAACTCCAACTCCAACTCCAACTCCAACTCCAACTCCAACTCCAACTCCAACTCCAACTCCAACTCCAGGCGACTCTGTACAGGAATGGAATGCTAGTACAATTTATGATCCTAGTGATAAAGACAATAAACCTTATCAAGCTATTTATAATGGTAATCTTTATACAGCTAAATGGTGGACTAAAGGTGAAAATCCTAGTCAATCTGGTCAGTGGGGAGTTTGGAAAAATGAAGGTCCTGTAGCTGAACAAGGTAAAGGTACAATATCTGTCGTGCTTCCAGCTAAGCCAAGCTTTATAGCTGATGGTAAATTAGCTGATGTACAAATCCTTAAAAACGGTGTTAAAGTAGCTGAAATTAAAGATGCTCAATGGGGGGCTACTACTAACATTGAAGTAAGTGTCGGTGATAGCTCTGACCTTACAGTTAGTGTGCCTGCTATTGATGGTGCTACTGGTTCTGCTAGCCCAGCATCATTTACTCTTGCAAAAGATGGAACTCAGACTGTTTCTGTGGAATATACAGCCCCTAAACCTGCTGAAGAAGGTTCTATTAAAATTTCTCCAAAAATAGATGGCATTACAGGAAATCCTTCTACTACCTATACACTTAAAGATAATGATGGAAATATAATTAGCAGCGGTAATGTTGAAATAAATAAATCTATCACATTAAACCACATACCTTCATCAGAAGGTGGTATTGTTTACACACTTACTTTAGGTAGCTTTACTTCAAATGGATATAACTATACTCCTGATAAAGTGTATTCAGTAACTGTAAGCAACTTCAATACTTCCGAAGTTGATGTTACATTTAAACAAGAGCAAGTTCCCACTGAAAATGTCGCAATATCAATTGATGGTTTACCAGATGGTAAATCAACTACTTTAACTTTAGCAAATAACAAAGGCGATACTAAAACTTTTGATATAAATAGTAATTCTCCTATATCTACTGAAATACCTAAAGATGGAGCTTCTTGGACTATAACTATTGCTGCTATTGCTGGATATAAACTATCAGCTTCCCCTTCATCTTTCTCTGCCGATCAGAATTCTCAAAACATATCCATTATAATAGAGAAAAATTCTTCTGCAGATACAAACTGGCCTGATAGAGTTGTAGTAGGATACGTTAGAGGTTATGACGCACCTTGGTATAGCCAACCTGAAACAACTAACGAAATGATTCAAGCTGCTATGGATCACGGATATAATGTTATTGTTTATGCTTTTGCTGGACAAGAGCCTAATGGCACAGTAACTTTACCTCTATGGCCTGAAGCAATGAAATCTAGAGTACCAAGTCAAATTAACATAATCCATAACAATGGTGGTATAGCTCTTTTATCAATAGGCGGAGCTGAGAACTATTTTGATCCTGATATGAGTGGAGACAAAGCAGTTCCTACAGGGAAAGCTATGGGTAAATTCTTAGCTGAAAATGGTTATGATGGTTTAGATATAGATGTAGAGCATCCTAACGCATCATCTTCAGTAGCAGCAAACTTCCTAAAATATATTGATTCAGCAAGAGCAGAGTTTAAATCTATTACAGGTAGAGATATGTACCTAGCTGCTGCTCCTCAAATTAATGGTTGGTACGGCACTGGACAATGGGCAAGTGGTAGTGCAAAATTTGCAGAATCTATGTATACACAACAATTCATGGATGATGCTCATTTTGATGCTGTGTTTGTTCAAACATATAACCAATACGGTGGAGCTAACTTTGGCGGCTTAAAAGGATTTGATGTTGGCTTCTTAACTATGACTTTTGATCTCTTAAGTGAGCAAACTCGTGATAATATGACAGGCGTCACTTCCGGATCATTCTATGTACCAGAAGGTACAAAAATAGTTCTTGGAGTTCCTGATTTTAAAGATCCTTCTGTATCAGACTCGGAATATCTAACTGGTTCATGTCTAGCTACAGCTAAATGTTCTGGTGCTGGTTTATACAAACCTACAGACATTACTACTGATATTAACAGTGGTGATCTTAAACAACATAGTCAATATGGTGGTCTAATGACATGGATACTTAACTCTGACTCTTATCAAGGTTGGACTTGGGTTGATGGTGTCAAAGGAGTAGCCTACAACTAATAAATTTTTATTCTATCAATTTCTTCTTATTTAATTATATAAATAATAATTTCTACCAAAACCAATTACTATTTTTAAAACTACTATTTAAAGTTTATTTAGTTCCAAATATTTTATCACCAGCATCTCCAAGACCTGGAATTATATATTTTTTCTCATTTAAATGACTATCTATTGAAGCTGTATATAATTCTACATCGGGATGTGCTTCTTCAAGAGCTTTTACGCCTTCTGGAGCAGATACTATTGTAATAATTTTAATATCTTTTGAACCTGCTTTTTTCAGTAATGATACAGTCTCTATCATTGAACCGCCTGTCGCTAACATAGGATCTACTATAAGAGCCATTCTCTCATCAAGCTTATCACAAAGCTTCGCAAAGTATGGAACAGGTTTTGCTGTCTCTTCATCTCGATACATACCAACCATACTAACTTTTGCAGCTGGAACATGTTCAAAGACACCATCCATCATGCCAAGACCTGCTCGAAGAATAGGCACTACTGTTAGCTTTTTCCCTTTAATTTGCTCTATTTCAATATTAGTATCTTGCCAGCCTAAGATTTGAGTTTTTTCTAGTTCAAAATTCGCTGTAACTTCATAAGCTAAAAGACTAGTGATCTCTTTTGTTAACCTTCTAAACTCTTGAGTACTAATGCCTGCAGCTCTCATAAGACCAAGTTTATGCTGTACCATAGGGTGTCTGACTTCTACTACTTTCATTGATTTTTCCTTTTATATTTAGTTAAAATAATTTATTTGTCCAAGTATGACTTTACTTTTTGCTCCTGTTGCTGTTGGTATATTATTATAGCTTCTATTAAGAGTTTCATTTCCTAATACAGCAAATGCCACTGCTTCTTTAGCATCACTATTTTCACCAATATCTTCAAATGTTAATACATCAATATCTAGCAAATCTTTTATAGTTTGTATCAAGAACTTATTATAAGCTCCACCACCAGTAAAGATTATTTGATCCAAGTTATGTTTATCAAATACAAAATCTTTATATGCATTAACTATGCTCTCAGCTGTAAATATAGTTAGTGTATGTACTATATCTTGAGGAGAGTTTTCCTTGTATTTCCCAATAATATAATCTGTATATTCTATCCCAAAAAGTTCTCTACCTGTAGATTTAGGAGGCTTTTGCTCTAAGTATTTGTTTGATAAAAGTTCCTCTAACATCTCTAGAATAACTCTACCTTGCTTAGCAATTAAGCCATCTTCATCATAGTGTTTATCAAATAAAACCTCTACAGCTCTATTTATCATCATATTACCAGGACCAGTATCAAAAGCATAAACATCTTCAGCATTTGCATTTTTAGGAATAATTGTTGTATTAGCAATCCCCCCTATATTATGTAAGGCACGTGATTTATTTTTATCTCTATACAAAATATAATCCACATAAGGAACTAATGGTGCTCCATCACCTCCTGCTGCGATATCTCCAGCTCGAAAATTTGACACAACTGTTGTTTGACATTCATAGGCAATAGTTGCAGCATCTCCTAATTGTAATGAAGACTTAACAAAGTTACCTTCACATATTGATTGGTGATAAATTGTCTGACCGTGATTAGCTATAAACTCTATATCTTTTAAACTTAATTTAGAAGTTTCTACTAGCTTTTTTACAGCACAGGCATATTCAACTCCAAGCTTAAAATTAAGACTACATAATAGCTGAGCATTACTTCTTGATAAATCTAAAGACTGCTTAATATCATTTAATAAATCTTCTGAATATGAATATGTTTCAAAACTAACTAATTTAATATCAGTATCTAATCCATGTCCTCGAATCTTACATAAAGCCACATCAATTCCATCTAGTGAAGTTCCAGACATAATTCCTATACAGTATTTATAATCGCTCATTTTAAATACCCTAAATTTAAAACATCTTATAAAATAAATTACATCCTAAAAAAGCTCTAAACTCAATGCTTAAAACTTGTTTAGCTATATAAGTTTGTTTATTCTTAAATAATAAGCAATTATTTTTCTATGTGATTATGAAATATTTACAATTAAAGCTTTCTCTTTTTCTTATATTTTTCATTAGTGCTATTTTACTTAATAGCGTTGGTATAGTTATATTACAATCTGTTACTCACTATCAAGTCACAGAAGTACAAGCAAGTATTCTAGAAGCATGTAAAGACTTAACTATTGCTATAGTTTCTTTTTGCATATGCTCTTTTATTCCAAGACTTGGTTATAAAAATGCCATGCTTATAGGGTTAGCAATAATTACCGTAGGTTGTATTGCAATGACTACTTTGAATAATTTTTTAGTTACTAAAATATTGTTTGTTTTAGTAGGTGTAGCTTTTGCATTGATCAAAGTTTCTGTATATTCAACTGTTGGACTAATTACAAATGACTCAAAAGCACACGCTAGTCTTATGAGTTTACTAGAAGGTGTCTTTCAAATAGGTGTTGTACTATGCTTTTTTATATTTAGTATATTTATACATTTTGGTAACTGGCTTGGTACTTACTGGTTAATAATTGGCTTATGTATTATAGCCTTTTTATTACTTTTATTTACTAAGCTTGATGAATCAGCCGTACAAAAATCAAAAGACTCTAATTTCTTAGTAGATACCTTAAGTATGCTAAAACTTATAAAACTTCCTATTGTTCTGCTATTTATAATTAGTGTCTTTTTCTATGTGTTTATTGAGCAAGGTGTTCAATCATGGTTACCAACATTTAATACTAGAGTACTTCATCTATCAGCTTCAACTAGTGTATTTATGGCTAGTGTTTTTGCTTTAAGCATTGCTGCTGGCCGAATCACTTTTGGATTTATAATGAAGAAAGTAGACTGGAAAAAAATCATACTTATAGGTCTTATATGTTGTGCAGTGCTTATAGTATTTACACTTCAATTATCAAAACTAGTTAATCCCAAGGAGACTGACACTGTTATTGCAATAGTAGTATCTTTAATTTTCCCTATGATTGGTTTTTTCATGGCTCCAATATATCCAACATTATGTTCAAGTATTCTTAGTAGCCAACCTGAAAACTTACAAAGTGCTATGGCTGGTTTGATAATCATATTCTCTGCTCTAGGTGGTACTATTGGTTCTAGAATAATTAGTGAAATATTTGCACACTTTGGTGGTGTAACTGCGTTTTACTGTGTACTTATACCTATAGCACTTTTAGTACTATTAATACCTCCTTATGCTAAACTCCATAGGAATAAATAATTATGTCTAATAAACAACAAGAACAACTAATTCAATTATCAGGTGAACTTTTTGAAGCAGTTCAATTAAAACCATGCTTTAATGACTCAAAATACTTTGTTGATATGACTCCTAAAAGATCTTCTCAAAATATCTTAAATGATTACAAAAAGCTCAAAGACTCTGATGATTTTGATCTTAAAGCTTTTGTCGAGAATAACTTTTACCCTCCAGTATCAGAAAAAACTTTTGATAATAGTAAAGAATTATCCCTATCATCGTATATTAAGCAAATGTGGCATTTTTTACATCAATCATCTGACAAACAGAATTCTCTAAGTTCTCTTATACCATTACCAAAGTCTTATATAATTCCAGGCGGTAGGTTTAGAGAAGTTTATTATTGGGACTGCTATTTTACTTGTGAAGGTTTACGAGTTGATGGCGAAATACAGATGATTAAAGATATTGCAGATAACTTTGCATATTTAATAGATACTGTTGGCTTTGTACCAAATGCAAATAGAAAATACTATCTAACTCGCTCTCAACCACCTTTACTTTACTTAATTGTTGATATCTTATATCAAGAACTAGGTATTTCCGCTATTGAAAAATATTTACTAACTTTAGAAAAAGAATATTTATTTTGGATGAATACACAAAGAAATGTAAATGGTTTAAATAGATATTGGGATGAGTCTGCTACCCCTAGACCAGAATCATATCGCGAAGATATTGAGCACGCGCAAAATATAGCAAACAAACCAGACTTCTACCGTAACATCCGTGCAGCTTGTGAATCTGGATGGGATTTTTCTAGTCGTTGGTTTGCTATTACAAATGATTTTAGTACTATTCAAACAACAGATATTCTACCTATTGATTTAAATAGCTATCTATATGGATTAGAGAGTTTATTAGGTAAATGGTTTGCTGAAGTTTTAAAACAAGAAAAAGCATCTCAATATATAAAGCTGGCTAAAAAAAGAAAGCAGCTTATCCAAAAAAACTTTTGGAATACTGAAAAAGAATTTTTTTATGATCTAAATAGTAAGACAAATAAGATTACTAGCATTACAAGCTTAGCAGGAATAACGCCACTATTTTTAAATATAGCTACTAAAGAGCAAGCTCAAAAAATAGCTAAAACTATAGAAGATCAATTTTTAACAGACCATGGACTTATTACAACAACTGAAGATACCTCTCAACAATGGGATTCTCCAAATGGCTGGGCCCCTTTGCATTTTGAAGCTGTTATAGGTCTAGAAAATTATGGCTTTGATAAACTTGCTGAAACGATAGCTAAGAGATTTGTAAATACTGTTAATGAGAAGTTTAATGAAACTGGAAAGATTCGTGAAAAATATGATGTAATAAATCCTAAAACAAATGCTGGTGGTGGCGAATATATTGTCCAGGATGGTTTTGGTTGGACAAATGGAGTAACTGCAATTTTTACAAAAAAATATAATTTAGAAGTTTAAAGGATTTAGACTATTTCATATCTGTGCCAACAAATCTAAAATAATCATATATAATTTATCTACTTTTGACCTACTTGTTGCAAAGCTTGATCTAGATCATTAATTAAGTCACTCGCATCCTCTATCCCTACTGAAAGACGAATTAATTGATCAGTGATACCAAGTTCCGCTCGTATACTCTCTGGAATACTAGCATGTGTCATAGTGCTTGGCTGTTCTAACAAGCTTTCTACACCACCTAAGCTTTCTGCTAAAGTGAATAACTTAGTATTAGTAACAAATTGCTTAGCATCTTTTGAAGAACCTGTAATCTCAAAAGAAATCATACCACCGAAATTACGCATTTGCCTTTTGGCTAACTCATGTTGAGGATGAGACTCTAATCCTGGATAATAAATTTTTGCAACCTTAGGATGCTGTTCTAACCAATTAGCTATTTTCATCGCATTATCACAGTGTTTCTCCATGCGTAGTGCTAGAGTTTTAGCACCACGATGAGCTAACATGCTATCAAATGGACTTGCAATAGCCCCAACGGACATCTGTAAAAAACGCATTTGCTCACTTAATGGAGAACCTTTTGCAGTAACTACCATACCACCAACAACATCAGAATGTCCACCAATATATTTAGTAGCAGAATGAACCACTAAATCATAACCCAAATCAAGAGGGTTTTGTAAAATTGGTGAAGCAAAGGTGTTATCACATACAGCAATAATATTATTTTCTTTAGCCCATTTAGCACAGACTTCTAAATCAGCCAATTTTAGTAATGGATTACTTGGAGATTCTAACCATAACATTTTAGTATTAGTCTTTTTAAATTTATTTAGGGTTCTTACTAGATCTCCTTTGGTCAAATTGACAAAATCTAATTCTAAACCAGCACTTTTGGAGCGTACTTTATCAAACAAACGAAAGCTGCCACCATACAAATCATCTGATGAAATAATGTGAGATCCAGCAGGTAACAAATCAACAATGGTAGCTGTAGCAGCTAAACCTGAAGAAAAAGCAAAACCTTGATCTCCATTTTCTAAACTAGCAATACAATCTTCATAAGCATCACGAGTTGGGTTACCTGCACGAGAGTAATCATAGCCTTGATGCTCATTAGGTGCAGATTGCTTGAAAGTGCTACTTAGATAAACAGGTGTAATCACCGCACCAGTAAATGGATCTACTTTTTGACGGCCATGAATCCCAAGCGTTGCTTTTTTTAAATTTTGATTATGCATTTTTTTATTTCCTTTATTTTTTAATATCAGCTTGTGTCGCATACAACGGTGTTTGTTCAATAATATCAGCGAAACCTTCGGACTTTAACCAATCATTATTGGCATATTTACCTAAGTAATTACGAATTGAATCTGGTAGCAACACTAAAGCTTTTTGACCAGCTTTTAAATCTTTAGCTGCCTCGATTAAACCACAAACTGCTGCTCCACATGAGCCACCACATAAAAAGCCTTCTTTCTGCATTAATTTACGAGCCATTTTAAAAGAATCATGATCATTTGATTTATAAAACTTATCTACTATGCTTGAATCAAAGACCTTAGGAAAGAAATCATAACCAATACCCTCTACTTGAAAATCACTAACTTGATCACCACCACCTAAAATAGAACCTTCAGGATCGACACCAATAATTTTTATATTCGGCCACTCTTCTTTTAAACGTTTTGCTATACCTGTTAAAGTACCACCTGTACCAACACCCATTACTACCATATCTAAACCCTCAGGAAAATCAATAATAATTTCTTCTGCAGTACCATAATAGTGAGCTTTAGGATTGTCTTGATTAGCATATTGATCAAGTACATGAGCATTTGGTAATCGTTCTGCTAAACGCCTAGCTACTGAAATATGACTATCAGGTGCATCAAAAGCAGCTTCAGTTGGTGTGCGAATAATTTGTGCTCCCAAACGCTCTAATACTAGCTGCTTTTCTTGACTCATTTTTTCAGGCATTACAATGATAACCTTATAGCCTTTCACTGAACCTGCTAGAGCCAAACCAATACCTGTATTGCCAGAAGTTGGCTCGATGAGAATATCTCCAGGCCTAATGCGACCTTCTTTTTCAGCTTCTTCAATCATTCGATATGCAATACGATCCTTAATTGAACCACCTGGGTTAAAAAATTCGCATTTAGCATATAATTCACAAGGTAAATCTTCACCAATATTATTTAAGCGTACAACAGGTGTTTTACCAATAGTTTCTAAAATATTGTTATAAATCATATCAATCCTTAAATTTGGTATAAAATATTAGATTCTAATTAAATAAAGAAATATACAAAAAGTATAATTATTTATATTAGCGTTGCAAGGATATTAGATCTTTTACAATTAATATTTCATGCATATTACTTATAGATCAAAATAAATATATAAAAATACGAACTATCCTTAAACAAACAAAAAGTATACTCTTATTTGAAAAGATTAAATTTGTGATTTTTTAATACATTTCTAGTAAAGCTCTATTATAATCGTAGAATATAACTATATTTAATTTAAAGATTGTATTCAAAAAATATTACTCTATATTAGCATACGCCAGCTACCCATCCATGTAGGCTTGGATTCACTTACCATATTTATATTGTGCTGCTGCGCCGCTGAGAATATTAGCACTCCCAGTAATGAGCCTTGAAACTTCTATTAAGGGCATAAAAGTTGCTATTTCTACCGCTTTAAGTAATAAGTACGATACATGAACCAATTTTATGACGCTTACAAATTTAGTAACTCAGACATACATTATAAAACTAATAAAGTAGCATAATTTCAATGTTTTTATTAATCATGTGAATAAGTATTACTTTAGAATAAAATAAAATTTACATAATAGTTAGCGCCCTTTATAAAAAGAGCACTAAGTTTAGAAAAATTTATTTAATGATAGGATCTAATTCACCGCTTTCATAACGCTGAAACATCGTCTCAAGAGAAAGAGGCTTAATTTTACTAGCCATCCCAGCACTACCAAATGCCTCATATCTAGCTTGGCAAATTCCCGACATAGCTATTTTTGCTACAGCATTGTACTTACGTGGATCAAATTCAGCTGGGTTTTCAGCCATGAATTTTCTAATAGCTCCAGTCGCAGCCATACGCAAATCAGTATCAATATTAACTTTGCGAACACCATATTTAATAGCTTCAACTATTTCTTCTACTGGTACACCATAAGTCTCACCCATAGCTCCACCATAAGTATTGATAACTTCTAGCCAATCTTGTGGTACAGAAGATGATCCATGCATTACCAAATGAGTATCAGGAATTCTTGCATGAATTTCTTTTACTCTTTTAATAGATAAAACATCGCCTGTAGGTGGTTTAGTAAACTTATAAGCACCATGAGAAGTACCTATAGCTATTGCTAAAGCATCTACTTTTGTTTTCTTAACGAAATCAGCTGCTTCTTCTGGATCTGTAAGCATTTGATCCATTGATAGAGTACCTTCGGCACCAACACCATCCTCTTCACCAGCTTGTCCAGTTTCTAGTGATCCAAGGCATCCTAACTCACCTTCAACAGATACGCCACAAGCATGAGCCATATCAGAAACAGTTTTTGTAACATTCACATTGTACTCATAATCAGAAGGAGTCTTACCATCTGACTTTAAAGAACCATCCATCATTACAGATGAGAAGCCTAACTGTATAGATCTTTGACAAACTGATGGTGACGTACCATGATCTTGATGCATACATACAGGAATATGTGGATATTCTTCTATCGCAGCTAAAACTAAATGTCTAATAAACGGAGCACCTGCATATTTTCTAGCACCTGCAGAACCTTGTAAGATAACTGGTGAGTTAACTTTATCTGCAGCTTCCATAACAGCTCTTACCTGCTCAAGGTTATTAACGTTAAAAGCTGGTAACCCATAACCATGCTCTGCAGCATGATCTAATAGTTGACGTAATGAAACTAAAGCCATGATTATCTCCTTATCTTACTTGACCTGCAATTATTACTTTAATTTTGTTAGTACTTCCATGCACTCCCATGCTATCACCACTAGTAAGGACAAGAATATCTCCATCCTTAACTAATTTTCTAACTTCAAGTTCCATAGAAGCTGATCTATTAACATATAGCTTAGACATTCTAGTTGAATCAAAATATATTGGTACAACTCCTCTAAATAAAGTCATCGCCCCTAGTGTTGTTGCATTACGTGATAAAGCATAAATAGGTAGATCTGAGTTTATACGCGACATCCAGCGTGAAGTATTCCCACCTTCAGTCAATACAATTAGACCTTTTGCGCCAATATCATTTGCAATCTTAACAGCTGCTACTGATACAGCATGATCTATTCTATCGCAATCTGATATCTTTTGTTTTTTTGATATATGTGTATATTTACTTCTTTCAGCAGATTGACAAATTCTTGACATTGCTGAAACTGTTTCAGCAGGATATTTACCTACTGCTGTTTCAGCTGAAAGCATTACCGCATCAGTACCATCAAACACAGCATTTGCAACATCTGAAGCTTCCGCACGAGTTGGAGAAGAGTTTTCTATCATAGATTCCATCATTTGAGTAGCTGTGATAGATCCTTTTTCATTTCTTCTAGCTGTACTTATAATAAACTTTTGCACAGTTGGGACATTCTCATCGCCAATTTCTACTGCTAAATCTCCACGAGCTACCATCACAAGGTCAGATGCATCTACAATCGCTTTTAGGTTATCTTCTCGTACTGCTTCTGCTCTTTCAATTTTAGCAACCATTGCAGGCTTCCAACCAGCTTCATTTACAAGCTGACGTGCATACTCCATATCTTTACCATCTCTAACAAATGAAACAGCTAAGAAATCTACTTGAAGCATTGCAGCCACTCTGATATCTTCTTTATCCTTATCTGTAAGAGCAGGAGCTGTAAGCCCACCACCCTTTTTATTGATCCCTTTGTTATTAGAAACTTTACCGCCAACTACAACTTTAGTAACTGCTTTATTTCCTTTTACAGAATCAACTTCCAAGACAATTTTGCCATCATCAACTAATAAGATATCGCCTTTTTTTACATCTTGTATTAACTCTTTATAGTCAATACTTACAGCGTTCTCATCACCATCTTCAAGACCCAAATCCGCATCAAGAGTAAACTTCTGTCCTTTTTTAATAATTACAGAACCATTCTTAAATTTTGACAATCTAATTTTTGGACCCTGTAAATCTGCTAAAATACCAACATATGTATCTTGCTCTTTTGCAATTTGACGAATTAAATCTACTCTTTTACGATGATCTTCAGCAGAACCATGCGAGAAATTACATCTTACTGCATTAACCCCAGCCTTAATCATCTCTGTTAAAGCTTCTCTAGATTCACTTGCTGGACCAAGAGTAGCTAAGATTTTTGTTCTTCTCATATAAATTAACCTTTAAAATTACTTACTTGCTTTTTCTATCAGCATTTCTATAGCGGGCAGTTTTTTACCTTCTAAAAGCTCTAAAAATGCCCCACCAGCTGTTGATATATAAGAAACTTTATCTTTTATATCAAATTTCTCGATAGCTGCGATTGTATCGCCACCACCAGCAACTGAAAAAGCATTTGATTCTGCTATAGCTAAAGACAAGGCTTTTGTACCTGATGCGAAGTTATCAAACTCAAACACCCCCACAGGACCATTCCAAAGTATAGTATTTGCTTCTTTTAGACACTCTGTAATATATTCTTCTGATTTAGGTCCTATATCTAGAATAATATCGTCATTAGCAATATCATGTACGTCTTTAACTATTGCTTCTGCATTTTCATCAAATTTTTTAGCAACTCTGACATCTCTAGGTATTGGAATGATAATACCTTTATAATTAGCTTCTGTAATAATTTCTTTAGCTTCTATAACAAGATCTTCCTCATATAATGAAGCACCAATATTATATCCTTGAGCTTTTAAAAAAGTATTTGCAATACCACCGCCAACTACTAAGATCTCTACTTTTTTTAGTAAATTATGCAAAACCATCAGTTTAGTAGATACTTTAGATCCGCCAACTATAGCTGCCATTGGTTTTTTAGGAGATTTCAAAACTTTTTCTAAGGCATTAACTTCCTTAGCTAAAAGTAATCCAGCACACGCTACGGGTATAAACTTAGCAACACCATATGTTGATGCCTGAGCTCTATGCGCGGTCGCAAAAGCATCCATAACAAATACATCACCAAGACTTGCTATTTTTTGCGATAAATCATCATTAGAGCTCTTTTCACCTTTATTGAACCTTACGTTATCACACATAACGATTTCACCAACTTTAGCATCAATACCATTTAACCAATCTTTAGCAAATTTTACTGGCTTATTAATGATTTGAGATAGTGCTTCTGCTACAGGCTCTAGTGAAAACTGAGGATCATACTCACCTTCAACAGGTCGTCCTAGATGAGACATCAAGATAACAGCCCCACCTTTATCTAAAATATATTGAATAGTTGGGATAGCAGCCTCAATTCTGACTTTACTTGTAACCTTACCATCTTTAACAGGTACATTAAAATCTACACGAACAAGAACTCTTTTATCCTTTAAATCAACATCTCTTAAAGTTAGAAAATTCATAACTTACTCCAGATTTATAAAGCTCCAAAATATTCTACTACTCGAACCATTTGGTTTGTATAAGACATTTCGTTATCATACCAAGATACAACTTTAACTAATGACTTATCTCCAAGTGAAGTTACTTTAGTTTGAGTAGCATCAAATAATGATCCTTCTGAAATGCCAATAATATCACTAGATACTAACTCTTCTTCTGTATAACCAAAAGAATCATTTGCAGCAGCTTTCATTGCAGCATTAACTTCTTCGGCTGTAACGCTCTTAGATACCACAGCAACAAGCTCAGTTAAAGATCCAGTAGGTACAGGAACACGTTGAGCAGCTCCATCTAATTTACCAGCTAACTCAGGTATCACAAGACCAATAGCTTTAGCTGCACCAGTTGAGTTAGGCACAATATTTACAGCTGCAGCTCTTGCACGACGGAAATCATTTTTTGCATGAGGAGCATCTAATGTATTTTGATCTCCAGTATAAGCATGAATAGTAGTCATAAAGCCACTTTCAATTGTTGCTAAATCATGTAAACCTTTAGCCATAGGAGCTAAGCAGTTAGTTGTACAAGAAGCTGCGGATATGATCTTCTCATCTGCATTTAATATATGATGGTTAACGCCAAATACTACTGTTGGTAAATCATTACCAGCAGGAGCAGAAATAACCACTTTTTTAGCACCAGCATCTATATGAGCTTGTGATTTTGCTTTTGATACATAAAAACCTGTACACTCTAGTACAACATCTACATTTAACTCACCCCATGGTAAGTTAGCAGCATCTTTTTCTGCATATATTTTAATTTCTTTACCATCTACAACTATAGAATCTTCTTTTGCTGATGTTACAGCTGCTTTTGAGAATCTACCTTGAGCAGAATCATACTTTAATAAATGTGCTAACATTTTTGGATTTGTTAAGTCATTAATCGCAACAATTTCAATTCCATCTTTTTCAAACATTTGACGAAAAGCTAAACGACCAATTCTACCGAAACCATTAATTGCAACTCTCATTATTAATCTCCTTAAGATATTATCTTGCGAAAGTTATTACACATATTTAGCAACTATGTTGCTGATATTTTCTACAGTAAAACCAAAGTACTTAAACAAATCTGAAGCTGGTGCTGATTCACCAAAACTATAGATTCCTTTTACTTCACCTCCAGCTTTTGGCATATATTTATACCACATATCAGGCTGTGCCATTTCTACAAAAATAGCTGGGATATCATCTTTGATTACTGTTTTTTTATACTCTAAATCTTGAGCATCAAAAACTTCTACACACGGTATAGAAACTACATTTATTTTTATACCTTTATTTTCAAACTCTTTAGCAGTGTTTATAGCTAGCTCAACTTCTGAACCTGTAGCTACAATTGTTGCTTTTGCATCAGAATATTCCTTAACTAAATAACCACCTTTTGAAACTTCTACTACCTGGTTTTTGTTTTCAACCACTGGCTGTAATCCTTGGCGAGTTAAAACCATAACACTCGGAGTGTCTTTTGATTTAACAGCTTCTTGCCACGCAACCATAGTTTCAATAGTATCTGCTGGTCTCCAAACATTTAAATTTGGTATCAACCTTAAACTTGGCACATGCTCAATTGGTTGATGTGTCGGACCATCTTCACCTAAGCCAATAGAATCATGTGACATAACATGAACTACTGGTTGCTTCATTAATGCTGACATTCTGATAGCATTTCTAGAGTAATCACTAAACACCAAGAATGTTCCACCGTATGGTTTTAATCCACCATATAAGCTTAGACCATTCATAATAGCGGCCATACCAAACTCTCTTACACCATAAGAAAGATAGTTAGCTCCATCATCAGTGTTATTCAACCAAACAGAGCCACTCCAGTTAGTATTATTAGAGCCTGTTAAATCTGCCGATCCACCAAACATTTCCGGCATTTTACTACATAACACTTCTAATGCCATTTGAGAAGCTTTACGTGTAGCTACTTTTACAGGATTTGCTAACTGAGCGTTAATATACTCACTCACAGCAGTATTTAACTCAGAAGGTAGTTCTTTATTTAATACTCTCTTTAATTCTTCAAATTTAGGAGTATTTTTGTAAGAATCCCATACTTTTTGCCAATTCTGTTCTAGAATTTGACCTTTTTCTTTGGCATCCCAATACTTATAAACATCTTGAGGTATTTCAAATGCTTCATATTTCCAACCTAGTTCTTTAGCAGCTGAAGCTCTCTCTTGATCACTTAAAGGTGAGCCATGAACAGATGCAGTACCTGCTTTTTCAGGTGAGCCAAAACCAATAACTGTTTTACAACATATTAAAGTTGGTTTATTTTGCTCAGCTTTAGCATCAACAATAGCCTGTTCTATAGCTGCAAAATCATGACCACCAACATCTTTTATTACATTCCAACCATAAGCTTTAAATCTTTCAACAGTATTATCTGTAAACCAGCCTTTCGTATCTCCATCTATAGAAATACTATTATCATCCCAAAAAGCTATTAATTTATTTAACCCTAAAGTTCCTGCTAAAGAGCATGCTTCATGAGAAATTCCTTCCATTAAACAACCATCTCCTAAAAATACATAAGTATGATGATCTATTAATTTCGTTCCAGCCACATTATATCTATCTGATAATAACTTCTCTCCTAAAGCCATACCAACAGCATTTGCAATACCTTGACCTAAAGGTCCTGTAGTAGTCTCAACACCTGCAGTATAGCCATACTCTGGATGACCTGGTGTCTTTGAATGAAGTTGTCTAAAGTTTTTGATATCTTCTATTGATAAATCATAGCCAGACAAATGTAATAATGAATATAACAACATAGATCCATGGCCATTTGATAGTACGAATCTATCACGATTTATCCAACTTGGATTATTTGGATTATGTTTAAGAAACTTTGTCCATAAAACTGTTGCAATATCTGCCATACCCATAGGCATTCCAGGGTGACCTGAATTGGCTTTTAACGTTGCATCGATAGATAAGAATCTTATCGCATTTGAAACTTCTTGAGAAATAGATAAAGACATTAGTGTTTGACCCTTTATTAGTGATTGTTAAACTACAAAAACATAATTATTACGATAATACAGTAGAGACTTTAATAAAACAAGAAATCACGGTAGAATATTGCAATTAAAGCTTATCATTAAAAATATGAAAGATAGCCATTATCAAATAAACTACTCCATATATGCTAAACAAAAAAGAGAGCTCTTAGACTATAAAATAACCTTAGCCAAGCTGAAGGAGATCTCTACACTTATATACGATGAACCTCATACTTTTATATGCAATTTCTCTTTTTTTGAAGAAAAAAACTATCCTTGTATTAAATATAGTATAAAAGGAATAATTAAACTAATTTGTCAAAACACTCTTGAACCATTTGATTATAAATTTGATGTTTCAAATAGCATAATAATCGTTGATGATGATAGACTCGCAACCGATAGCTTAAATGAACCTTTTATATGTAAAGATTCTGTTATCGACTTGCGTGACATTCTTAAAGAAGAAATCATATTAGATCTGCCTTTAGTACCAAAAAAAGATTCTAACACTTGTAAAAAAGTAAAAAAACATTCATACTATAGCGAACAAGAAAATGTTACAAAAGAAAAAGAGAATCCTTTTGAGATTCTAAAAATTTTAAAACAACATTAAATTTCAATAATAAATAAATATAAAAGAGGTTATCTAAAATGGCTGTACAACAGGTTAAAAAGAGCAGATCAAGAAGAGACATGAGAAGATCTCACGATTCTTTAACAACTCCTACTTTATCTACTGATAAGTCAACAGGCGAACTACATTTAAGGCATCATGTATCTCCCAATGGCTTTTACAAAGGCAAAAAAGTTGTAAATACAAAATCTGAAGACTAATATTTCGCAAATTACTTCGTAACCCGTTTATTAGAGAGTATATTTTAATAAGCACGACTAATTATCTATATAGGAAATTTTATTTATCATGAGTTATAAAATATCTATAGATGCTATGGGTGGTGATAATGGTTTAAATACCACAATCCCTGCAGCTCTTGAGGCAGTAAAGAAAGATTCTAATTTACAGATCGTACTTGTTGGTGATCATCACAAAGTTAAAAGAGCTTTAGACAGATACTCAAAGGTAAAGAAAATAAAATTACCAGTTCTACAAAGAGTAGCTATCCATCATGCCAGCGAGACTGTTGCCATGGATGAATCTCCTTCAATTGCTGTCAGAAAGAAAAAAGACTCTTCAATGCGTGTTGCTATCAACCTTGTTAAAGATGGCACAGTTGATGCTTGCGTTAGTGCTGGAAATACAGGCGCCCTAATGGCTACATCAAAATTTGTACTTAAAACTATAAATGGTGTTGATCGCCCTGCTATTGTATATGCCCTACCTGCTTACAATAGAGAAACTAGACAGTTAAGCAAAACTTATATGCTTGATCTTGGTGCAAACGTTGTCTGCTCTTCAGAGCAACTTTTTCAGTTTGCAATAATGGGATCAATATTAGCAGCTAGCTCAAAAGGTACTGCTGAACCTAGAGTTTCTCTACTTAATATTGGTGAAGAAGAGATGAAAGGTTTAGATAATATCAAAAACGCCTCTAAATTACTTCAAGGTTGTGACTTCATCAACTACCAGGGCTATATTGAAGGAAAGTACATATTTGATGACACTACAGACGTTATTGTTTGTGATGGATTTGTTGGTAACGTGTCTTTAAAAACTATGGAAGGTAGCTTGAGACTTATTGAATCATTAATAAAAAAATCAATGAGAGAAACATCTTGGCTTATGAAACTTCCTTTAATGATGGCTCTACCATTTTTCAAAAAAATGAAAACTGGTATGAATTTAGATAGCTTCAATGGTGCTTCATTACTAGGTCTAACAGGAATTGTTGTAAAAAGTCATGGAAGCGCAAGTGCAAATGCTTTCGAGACAGCTATCTACGAAGCAATCAAGGAAATCAAATATAATATTCCTAAAACAATTCAAGAATCTTTAGAAAAAGTTCTTTAATCCATTTATTCATGATACAATAATTTTTGAATCATAAGCTTTCAACTGTTGGCTTAAGGTGTTTTTTTGTTATTAATCTAACTAAAATGGGTATAACTATATAATGTTTGCACAAATACTAGGTACAGGAAGTTATTTGCCTGAAAAAATCTTAACTAACGAAGATATCAGTAAATTTGTAGATACTTCAGATGAATGGATAAGACAAAGAGTCGGAATAGAAAGACGACATTGCGCTAGCGAAATAGAAACAACTAGTTATATGGCTACTGAAGCAGCAAAAAGAGCTCTCAAAGCTGCCAACTTAAGTGCTGATGATATTGACACTATTATAGTTGCAACAAGTACCGCTGATTTCATAATGCCTTCTACAGCATCTACTGTTCACCATAATTTAGAAATAAAAGATTTCAAAGTTCGCTGCTTTGATATTTCAGCTGCTTGTAGCGGATTTGTTTATGCTCTTGATATCGCAAAACAATACATAGAAAGCTCTAATTCAAAAAATATATTAGTAATTGGTGCAGAGAAAATGACACGTGTTTTAGACTGGAGCGACCGCTCTACTTGCGTGCTTTTTGGTGATGGTGCTGGTGCTGTAGTAGTTTCTGCAAGCCAAGAAAAGAAAATTTTATCATCATTATTATTTACAGATGGCTCTTGCCTAGAAATGCTTAATGTGCCAAATAATCTTCCGAGTGGTATAGGTAGGGCTATTGACATTGATCCATATATAATTATGGAAGGTAACAAAGTTTTCAAATTTGCTGTTTCAAGACTTTCGTCTCTAGCTGATGAACTAATAAAAGAAGCAGGCATAAAAGCTAGCGATATTGACTGGCTAGTTCCACATCAAGCCAATTATAGAATATTAAATTCAACAGCTAAAAAAATAGATATGCCTATGTCTAAAGTTATTACAACCTTACAAGACCAAGGCAATACTTCAGCGGCATCTATTCCTTTAGCGTTAGATTACGCCATAAAAAATAATCAAATTAAACCCGGAGATACGATAATTTCCGAAGCATTCGGTGCTGGATTTGTCTGGGGTGGGTTTATCGCAAAAATATAATCTAGCATACAATTATTTTTATTTAACAAGGAGATTTTACTATGTCAAAAATAGCTATAGTTTTTCCAGGTCAAGGTTCACAGAAGTTAGGAATGCTTCAGGACTACTATGAAAATTTTGAAACCTTCAAAAAGACTATTGATGAAGCAAAAGAACATCTTGGCTACGATCTTTGGAATATCATCCAAAATGATGAAAGCACTTTAAATAAAACTGAATTTACACAACCTGCTCTACTAGCTACAAGTTATGCTATCTTTAGAGTTTTAAAAGAATCTAAACCTGATCTTAACATAGAATACTTTGCAGGTCATAGTTTGGGTGAGTATACAGCCCTTCTCGCAGCTGGATGCATTTCATATAAAGATGCTCTACAGCTTGTATCTACACGAGGCAAATTAATGCAAAGTGCTGTAACTGATAAAGATTGTGCTATGAGTGCTATATTAGGTCTTTCAAATGAAGATGTAGTTCAAGCATGTCAAGAAGCTTCTGATGCTGGAATAGTAGAGGCTGCTAACTTTAATTCAACTGGTCAAGTAGTTATCTCAGGAGAAAAAGTAGCAGTAGAAAAAGCAAATACAATAGCTAAAGAAAAAGGTGCTAAACGCGCTCAAATTTTAGCTGTCAGCGTCCCATCTCATTGCTCTTTAATGAAAGATGCTGCTGATAAGTTTGAAGCAGAATTAAATAAGGTTGAGTTCAAAGAACCATCAACTGCAGTTGTACAAAATTTTGATGCAAAATCTCATAATAATCCATCAGAAATAAAGGCAGCTGTAATTAAACAATTGTATAAACCAGTATTATGGACACAGTCTATAGAAGAGCTTGTTAAACTTGGAGTTAATGAAGTTATTGAATGTGGACCTAATAAGGTACTATGTGGGCTTATAAAGAGAATAGATAAGTCATTAACTATTAAAGATACAAACACAGTAGAAAGTTTAGAAAACATTTAAATAGGAGATATAAATGTCTTTAAATGAAAAAATTGTATTAGTAACAGGCGCTAGTCGAGGAATTGGTTTTGAAGTTGCAAACACTCTAGCAAGTAAAGGTGCTACAGTTATAGGAACAGCTACAACTCAAGCGTCCGCTGAAAAATTTGAAAAATCCATGTCTGATCAAGGTTACAATGCTAAGGGCATGGTTTTAAATATTTCTGACGCAGATAGTATTAAAGATTTTTTTGCTCAAATAAAAGAAGAAAATCTAGCTATAGATATATTAGTAAATAATGCTGGCATTACTCGTGATAATTTAATGATGAGAATGTCTGAAGATGAGTGGAATGCTGTTATAAATACCAATCTTAGCTCTATCTTTCGTATGACAAAAGAATGTATACGCGGAATGATGAAAAAAAGATGGGGAAGAATTATCTCTATAGGGTCTGTTGTCGCCTCTGCAGGTAACCCAGGCCAAACAAACTATTGTGCAGCTAAAGCTGGAGTAATTGGTTTTTCAAAATCACTAGCTTATGAAGTTGCTAGTAGAAATATAACTGTTAACGTTGTGGCTCCTGGATTTATAGCAACAGATATGACTGATAAGCTGACAGATGAGCAGAAATCATTTATTGCAACAAAAATACCATCGGGTCAAATGGGAGCTCCTAAAGATATAGCTGCTACTGTCGCTTTCTTAGCTTCGGAAGATGCAAGATATATTACAGGACAAACACTTCATGTCAATGGTGGCATGTATATGGCTTAATTTTTGGAAAATTATTGCAAAAATGAATAAAAAATAATATTATAAGAAATAAATGTAAGATTTTAATTTTTAAAACAAAAATAAGAAGGAAAAAAACATGAGCGCAAATGAAGTATATGCTAAAGTAAACTCTATCATTGTTGAGCAACTAGGTGTAAAAGAAGAAGATCTTAAACCAGAAGCGTCTTTCATTGATGATTTAGGTGCAGACTCTCTAGATACAGTTGAATTAGTTATGGCTCTAGAAGAAGAATTTGATACTGAGATCCCTGATGAAGACGCAGAGAAAATCAGAACTGTTAAAGATGTTTACGACTATATCGATTCAAAAGTAAACTAATCAAAATTAATCTCAAAGTCAGTACGAGTTTTAATGTAAAATTCCGTGCTTTTTTCTAAAAGTATAAACAGGTTAATTTAAATTATGAAATCTAATCGTAGAGTAGTTGTTACTGGACTTGGGATGGTGACACCTTTAGGAAATGATGTTTCTACAACTTGGGCGAATATTCTAGCTGGTAAAAGTGGTGTAGAAACTATTACTGGTTTTGATACTCCAGCTCCAGATATTAGCGAGTTCAAAGTTAGGTTTGCAGCAAGAATTAAAGGTTTTGATGTAGATACATTTGTAGGAAAAAAAGATGCTAAAAGAGTAGATCCTTTCTGCTATTATGGTATCGCAGCGGCTAATGAAGCTCTAAAAGATGCTGGCATAGACAAAGTATCTGAAGAAGACTCTTATAAGTTTGGAGTTTGTGTTAGTTCTGGAATAGGCGGTATAGAAACTTTAGAAGCTACTAAAGCAACTATAGATAAAAAAGGACCATCTAAGATCTCTCCTTTTTGTATACCTTCGTCTATTATAAATATGCTTTCTGGAATTATCTCTATAAACCATGGTTTAAGAGGCCCTAATGTACCAATCGTTACAGCTTGTACTACAGGCACACATAATATCGGTATGGCAGCTAGATTAATTGCTAGTGGTGATGCTGATGCTATGCTTGCTGGTGGTTCTGAAAAAGCTAGTAATGCTATTGGAATGGGTGGTTTCGCAGCTGCTAGAGCATTATCTACTAGAAACGACGATCCTCAAGGCGCATCTCGTCCTTGGGATAGAGATAGAGATGGATTCGTTTTAGGTGATGGTGCTGGTGTTGTAGTACTAGAAGAATATGAAAAAGCTAAAGCTCGTGGCGCTAAAATATATGCTGAAGTTGTAGGTTTTGGTATGTCCGCTGATGGTTATCATATGACTATGCCATATGCTGCTGGACAAGAAAGATGTATACAGAATGCTCTTGCTGATGCTGGACTTGAAAATAATCCTGATGCTATTGACTATGTTAATGCTCATGGTACTTCAACTCCTTTAGGAGATGTTCAAGAAAGCCAAGTAGTAGAGAAAATGATAGGTCAATATAGAAAAGATCTTGTAATGAGCTCTACAAAGTCTATGACTGGACATTTACTTGGTGCTGCTGGTGCAATTGAGTCTATATTTAGTGTACTAGCGATAAAGGATCAAGTAGCTCCTCCTACTATCAACCTACAAAACTTAGATGATGGTTGTAATTTAGATTATGCAGCTAATGCTGCTAAGAAAATGAAAATTGATTATGTACTAAATAATTCATTTGGATTTGGTGGTACAAATGGTTCTGTAATTTTCAAAAAAATCTAAATATTCATTAATTACAGCTATTATTTATAAAAAGCCACCTATGTGGCTTTTTTTATACCCAGGAGAACAACATGCATATCCATATTATTGATTTACAATATTTAGTAGAAGAAAGTGAAGTAGCAAAAATTAGACCATCTCATAGAGATTTTTTAGATATTGGTTACAATAAAGGCATATTTCTAGCCTCAGGACCAAAGATACCTAAAACTGGAGGAGTCATATTAGCTTTAGGAAATATAGATGAGATTAAAGAATTTATTAAAAATGATCCATTTTATATAAACAATATTGCCAAATATAGTTTTAGTAGCTTTGATGCAGTAAAACATATTCCAGAGATTAAGATTTAAGATATCCATACATCATTTCTCTCTTTTTACCAAATCCCTTATCTTTTTTAATTTCAAACCCATTTTTCTGCAGTTGCTTTCTTACATAAGAACTAGCTGTAAAAGTTGCAAATGATGATTTGAAATTAGAGTATAAATGCATTTTTTCAAAAAAACTATCTGTCCACATTGAAATATTTTTGGCAGGTGCAAAACCGTCAAGAAACCAAGAGTCTACTTTAGAGAAAGTATATTTATCAATATTATTAATATCATCTATTATAAGTTTTAAAGTTATTCCCTTGAAATTAAAAATATTAAGACCTTCTTCAAGAGTATATTGATTTAATAACTCTTGACAACCTTCTAAATTATTAAAGCTTTTCAATACTCTTGAAATATCGTTTAATGTCATAGGATATTTTTCAAATGAAACAAATTCTAGATATGTATTTACTGGTGCAACTTTCTGCCAAAGATTCATTGTCAAAATAAAATTAAGACCACTTCCAAAACCAGTCTCACAAATACAAAATTTTTGATTAGGATTTAAAGAACTAAATTTAGATTCCAAAAGATTGTGATCTAAAAAATTATATCTACTCTCTTCTACTCCTGATTCACTAGAAAAATAAAAATCTCCAAAAAAATATGATTTAGGTGTATTTTCTTCCCAAACTACTTTTGCAAAATCCATGAAATATGACCTTATTTAAAATAGTAAAAACTTTTCTATAATAAAATAGCAGATAAGTATCTTGCTAAAAATAATTGCATATGCAAAAATAATGTTTTGATATCATCCGCATTTAAAATCGTAATGGAAAACACAGAAAATAATACAACAACTTTTAAAAATAAGCTATTAATAACCATAATCTGCTATCTTTGTTACTTTTATACTGCTAACGTTGTATTAGTAACAGGCTCAGTAATGCAGCCACTATCAGAATATTTTCACAATAATAATATAGGCTTCGCATTTACATTTATTAATGTAGCAATGTGGTTTGCAATATTAATAATTGGTTTTTTGATGACTAAATTTTCTATAAAGCTATTATTAATAGCCGCTGTTGCTATTGGCGTTATATCATCATTAATCACAAGTATAATCCCATCAATGTTTACGCTAAAAATACTTTTAACTAGTGTAGGCATTACTGGTGGACTATTTATGGCTATTGGTAGCTATATGATAGTTCGTATATATAATGATCATAAAGTAAGAGCTATGAATGTAATATTCACTGACTTTTTCTTTAGCTTTGGTGGAGCTTTAACACCTATTTTTGCAGCATATCTAATTACACAAAGCTTCCAATGGTACACCATATATTTGATCCTACAATTTACTGCTATTATTATACTTATACTTTCAGTATTTGCTGATTTCTCTATATTAAATAGACATAAATCAAACCAAGAAGCCAAATCAAACCTCAGCTTCTCCACATGGAATTTTAGCCTATATTGTATAGCTTTTGCGGCATTTTTATTCTTATTAGCTCAACTAACTATGACTAGTTATGCTCAAACTTACTTCCAAGAAATGCTAGGCTGGGGAACTATAGATGCTAATAAACCTTTATCATACTTTTGGATGGCACAATGTATTGGTTTATTTATAAGTCCTCTTATAACAAGAGTCGTTCCTTTAAAATATATTCTACCAACATTTATGCTTGTTGGATTAATTGCTTTATCATGCATTCTTTATATACCTAACATGGATATAGTATTAAAATCTGCAATAGTATTTGGATTATTCAACTGTTATATTTATGCTGGATTGTTAGCTTATGGAACTTTCCAAATAGAAAATGCTCCACCAACTTTAATTACAACTATACTACTTTTTGGTACAACAGGAACAGCTCTTTCAACAACTACAGGCGCATTTATCAATAAATACTTTGGTCTAACAAGTGTAATGCACGCTGTAGTAGCTTTCTATATATTATCTTTTATATTAGTAATATTAGCAGTTATATTCTCTAAAGAACAACAAAAAGCCATCTAATCAATTATTAGTTTTTTCAATAAGATATATAAATTATTTTAGTTATAAAACTCTATAAATATAATGTATAGTTAGACAAAATTATCAACAATTATAAATAAACATTATGAAAAATTACCTTACACAAAATATGATATTTGGTGTGCTTTTAGTAGCAGTCCTTGCTGGTATAGCATATTTTATTGCTAAAATTCCTACTGTAGCAAACCTTGGAATCAGCCCTCTTATTATAGGTATTATTTTAGGTATGGCTTTAACACATACTCCAGTGGCTAAAATAATTCATCAATGGAAAGAAGGTATTGTCTTTAGTGCCAAAAAAATACTTCGTTTTGCAATTATTTTTTATGGATTTAACTTAACCTTCCAACTTATAGCATCAGTTGGCTTAGCAGGACTATCTGTCTCTATAATAATGCTAGTTTCTACATTAATTATTGGCATAATTTTAGGTACTAGGGTTTTTGGCTTAGATAGAGATAGTTCTATCTTAGTAGCTGCTGGTAGTGCTGTATGTGGAGCAGCAGCTGTACTAGCTACCGAAGGTACTTTAAAGTCTGAACCATATAAAGCAGCTATGGCCGTAGGTACAGTTGTATTATTTGGTACCGCTGCAATGTTTCTATACCCTATTCTTATGAAAGCTGGGCTGTTAGGTCATATGAGTGATTCACAATATGGCATATTTGCTGGCGGTTCTATTCATGAAGTTGCTCAAGTTGTAGCTGCTGGTAGTGGTGTTAGTGCTCATGCTGAAGAGGTTGCTGTAACTGTAAAAATGATTCGCGTAATGATGTTAGCTCCAATGCTAATTATCATAGGAATATGGTTAGCCAAATCTGCAGCTACTGCTACTGGAAAAATTGGAACTAAACCAGAAAAAGGATCTATCAAAAAAATAATCCCATGGTTTGCTATAGGATTTATTATTGTGGCTGGATTTAACTCTTTAGATCTTCTACCTGTAGCTACTGTAAGCAGTATTAGAGTAGCTGACCAGTTTCTATTAGCTATGGCAATGACAGCTCTAGGGTTAGAAACTCATGTATCTAAGTTTATCCAAGCAGGGATAAAGCCTCTAGTATTAGCTCTAATACTATTTGCATGGCTATTCTTTGGTGGTATAGCTATCACTTATGGAATAACTAGCATAATCTAACATCTTATTTAACTAAAGCTATCCTATTTTGATACTAAATAATGTATCATATAAAAAAATAATTATTATATAAAAAATTCCTACCATGAAACCTATTCTAAATGTTGTAACCACCATTGCAAGAAAAGCTGGAAAAATAATCCTACAAGCGCAAAATGATCCTAGTACTATAAAAGTATCAAAAAAACCTGATAACTCTATAGTATCAAATGTTGATCTAGCAGTAGAAAATTTTATCATTGATAATATCAAAAAAGCTGGCTTTAATGATTACTTTATAACTGAGGAAAATGGTAAGTTTGGTAATAAAGATAGTCGTTTCACTTGGATTATAGATCCAATTGATGGTACTAATAATTTTGTTCATGGTTTACCACATTGTTGTATATCAATTGGTGTAAAAAAAGATGATGATATAGTCCTTGGTGTTATCTATAATCCTTTCTTAGATTTAATGTTTTGTGCTTATAAAGGACAAGGTGCTCTTTTAAATGATAAAAAAATTCGCGTAGCACAAAATCAAGATTTAAAAGACACTCTTATTTCAGCATCACTTAAATACTCCCGTAGAATATTTAATGATAGCTATGTCGCTGAAATAATAAAATTACAACAAGTAATTTCAGGATATAGATACTCCGGCAGTATTGCCATGGATATGGCATATCTAGCAGCGGGATATATCGATGGCTTATGGGCTTGTGGCAATGTAAAAATCTGGGACTTAGCGGCTGGATATATTATTATGAAAGAAGCTGGTGCCATCGTTACAGATATTTATGGTACAAATAATATTAGTTCTGGATTAATAATTGCAGGTAATAAAAAAGTTCAACCAAAACTTATTAAGCTCTTAGCAAAACATATTAAGTCATAATGAATACTCGAGCTATAGTAGCTAAAGTTATTTTAGATATTCTAGATAAGAAATACTCTCTTCTAACTATTGAGCACAAGCTAGCAAATTTGCAAATTTCTGATCAAGATAAATCTTTTATCAAACTTCTTTGCTATGAGTTTTTTAGAAATTATTTTTCTTTAGAAAAAATTCTTAATATATACATTTCTGATAAGACTAAACAAAAAGTTAAAATATTAATAATGTTAGGAGTTTTACAAATTTTTGAAATTAACCAACCTCATTATGCAAGTATAAATGAAACTGTCTCTGCTTGTAAAAACTTAAAAATAATTTGGGCAAAAAAACTAGTTAATGGTGTACTTAGAAAAATTCTTAGAAATATCGAAAGTTTAACTAAGGAATATAATAACTATAAAAAATTTGATATGCCTGAATGGCTTAGCAATATTCTAAAGCAACAGTATCCCGATAATTATAAAGATATTATAGAAGCTAGTAACTCTAAAGCAGATATGTTTATTCGTTTAAATTGTTCCTCTAATAACAATAAAGTTCTAGACTACTTTACTAAAAACAATATTGATTATGAAATCCAA
Source organism: Francisella sp. 19S2-4 (assembly GCF_036281795.1). NCBI lineage: Bacteria > Pseudomonadati > Pseudomonadota > Gammaproteobacteria > Thiotrichales > Francisellaceae > Francisella > Francisella sp. 19S2-4. The sequence continues at coordinate 57,755 of NZ_JAWUZH010000001.1, read as the reverse complement.
AATGAAATTAAGAATTGTATTAAGCTTAAAAGGCCAATCTCTGTAGAAAAAAATAACCTTTTTCAAAAAGGTTATTTTACGGTACAAGATTTATCGGCTCAATATGCAGGTTGGATAATTAATCCTCAAAATGAGGATAAAATTCTAGATGCCTGTGCTGCACCTGGTGGCAAGACTTCTCATATTTTGGAGCTAGCTCCTAAAGCAGATATTACAGCTATAGATATCTTAGATAGACGCTTAGCACTTCTTAAAGAAAGTCTAAATAGAATATCTCATAACAATAATGTAAATATTATCAAACAAGATCTAACAAAGACATTTACTGGCAAGTTTAATAAGATAATACTTGATGCTCCCTGCTCTGCTTTAGGTACGATAAAAAGAAACCCTGATATTAAAGTATTACGTGAACTAAATGACATAAATGAGATTACCAAGGTGCAGGCTCAGATTTTACAAAACATCTGGAATAATAACTTAGAAGATAGTGGTCTACTACTTTATGTAACCTGCTCTATATTAAAACAAGAAAACCAAAATCAGATAAAAACATTCTTAGCTCAAAACAATGATGCTAGCGTTATTGATATAAATATACTAGAAAAATACAAAACTGATTGCGGTTATCAAATACTACCTTGTATTGAAAAAGGAGATGGTTTTTATTACTGTTTACTTAAGAAGACTTCTTCTTAGCTGCTATTCTTTGAGCAGCTTCCTTTGGAGACATGGTCAACTTCAACCTATTTAGCTGATAGCCATTATTAAAAAATATATCTTCGATTCTATCTTCAATAGCAAAACCCAATGATGTATAAAATGCTAAAGTATCCATATCATTTGAATATACATAAGCTGTATCAATAGCATGCTTATCAAATAAATATCCAACTATACTTTCACTAATGCCTTTGCCAAAAAGCCTTGGATTTAGTGGTGTAAAAAGAAGCTCATTATCACGAATACTTGAAAACCCTACCATCTCACCATCTATTATCTGTACAAAAGACTTAACATTAGGATCTGTAAAATACTTTTCTTCAAGAGTTTCTACTTCTTTATTAATTTCATTTGTTGTAAGGAACTGACAAGTTTTTGATATGCACTCTTCCCATATAATTAGCATATCTTTATAATCTTTTGCTGTCGCCTTTCTTATTTGCATTTCAATCCTTTATATTAAATAATTTTCTAAGGTATAACTTCACGTAATTCTACGATAAAGTATTAAGGTTGTAAACTATTATCGTATCTCTTGATAATACAGTCATATTAAGGATAAGCCTAATCCTCAATTAAATATTTTTTATTTATAACTATGCTAACAAACATCAAATATTGTAATACAGCGACCTTTATGCAAATCTTAGAATATATTCTATTTAAAAACTGAGAGAAAAGAAAAGTTATGCAATCTTGGAAACCTCATCAAAAGCATACTGTTGCTGCTAGCTTTATTAGTTGGACACTTGATGCCTTTGATTTTTTTATTTTAGTCTTTTTATTTCATCGTATTTCAGCATACTTCAATACGAGTATTACCGTAATATCTTTTACAGTAATGTTAACTCTAATATGTAGACCCATAGGAGCATTTTTATTTGGTATACTTGCTGAAAAATATGGTAGAAAAAGAACACTATTAATTAATGTTGCTAGTTATTCAATAATACAAATTATCTCTGCATTCTCCCCTACTGTTACTTTCTTTATGCTTACAAGACTTATATACGGTATTGCTATGGGTGGAGTTTGGGGTGTAGCATCAACATTAGCCTTCGAGCAATCTCCTGCAAAATCTAGAGGTGTTATTTCTGGACTATTCCAAGCAGGATATCCATTTGGTTACTTATTAGCCTCAGTTGTATATGGAATCTTTATTAGCTTTTTCGATTGGCGAGGTATGTTTATTCTAGCTGGTCTTATTCCTCTTATATTTTTATTACCATATTTATATTTTAAAGTACCTGTATCAGATGTATGGCTTGAACAGAAGAAACAAAGACAGAATGAAAATAAAAGCGTGGCTCTAGATATAATCTATGCAATCAAAAATAACTGGAAAGTATGCATTTTTATAGTAATTATGATGGCTGCTTTTAATTTCTTCTCTCATGGAACCCAAGACTTATACCCTACTTTCTTAACAATTCAACATCATCTAGACAGTACTACAGTTAGTATAATTGCTGTATGTTATAATATTTCATCAATTATTGGTGGTATATTCTTTGGTATATTCTCTCAAAGAATAGGCAGAAGAAATGCTATTTTAATAGCTGCTTTATTAGCACTACCTGTGATACCTCTTTGGGCTTTTGCAGGAGCCCCTATTTGGGTTGGTTTAGGAGCTGTTCTAATGCAATTCTTTGTTCAAGGTGCTTGGGGAGTTGTACCTACTTACTTAAATGAGCTAACTCCTAAGCAAGCTCAAACAACCCTACCAGGCTTTGCTTATCAATTAGGAAATGTAATTGCCTCAATCAATGCACCGTTACAAGCAATTATAGCTGAGCATCATGGTGGAAACTATGGAGTTGGATTAGCTTGGGTTGCAGGAACTGTAAGTATTGTGCTAGTAATATTAATGCTAGTAGCTCGATTAATGCCTAATATCACTAATCCTAAAAATCTATCGACTATTTAGCTATAAGCCCCCATTCATCATACAACATAATAAGTGATATAATTAATAGCATAAACTAGCCTCAAAATATTCACAAAAATTAGGTAACTTAAATATGAGAAACAACTATGATGTAGTTATCATTGGAGCAGGCATTATAGGCTTATCTACAGCTTGGCAACTATTAAAAAATCATCCCTCATTAAAGGTTTGTATCTTAGAAAAAGAAGGTAGTCTTGCAAAACATCAAAGTGGACATAATAGTGGTGTAATACATGCAGGCGTATATTATACACCTGGTAGTTTAAAAGCTAAGCTTTGTCTAGAAGGTTGTAAAGAAGCTAAAAAATTTTGTGAAGAGTATGGTGTAGAATACAAAGAAACAGGAAAATTAATAGTTGCACTAAATGCTCAAGAATCAGGATGGATGGAAAACTTAATCCTCCGTTGCCAAGAGAATGGATTATCTATACAACGATTAGATCAAGATGAAGTTAGTATAATACAGCCAGGATTAAAATCTGAAGGTGGCTTTCTAGTCAAAGAAACTGGTATTGTTAACTGGAAAGATGTTTGTGTAAAATATGCTGAATTATTTCAAAATCTTGGTGGAGAAATATTTTATAATCAAGTAATTGAAGATATTAAAGAGTCCACAGAAGGTGTCGATATCTTTATTAAAAATAAAACTGCAATTTCTGCAAAACATCTAATCTCATGTGCAGGATTACACTCAGATAGAATTCTAAAGATGTCGGGAATAACACCTGATTATAAAATTATCCCTTTTAGAGGAGAATATTATCGTTTAGACTCAGAACTCAAAGATACTATTAAGTACTGTATTTATCCTGTTCCTAATCCAAACTTACCATTTTTAGGTGTTCATTTTACTCCTCAAGTTAACCAAGATGTAACTATCGGACCTAGTGCTGTTTTAGCACTAGCAAGGGAAGGATATAAATGGAGAAATATAAATATAAAAGACTGTGTAGAAACTATATTTTATAAAGCTTTTTGGAAACTAGTATCAGCTAATTTAAAAGCAACCTATGATGAGCTTAAAGACTCTATGTTTAAAAAATCATACTTAAAAAAGGTACAGCAATATTTCCCAAATATTCAAGCTAAAGATTTAAAGCCTTATCCTGCAGGAGTTAGAGCTCAAGCATTAGGAAAAGATGGTAAACTTGTCGATGATTTTCTGTTTAAAACAACCTATCGATCTTTACATGTTTGTAATGCCCCTTCTCCTGCAGCAACGTCCAGTTTACCTATAGGGAAATACATCGTTAATAAATTTGAAAAAGAATTCTTATGATAGTGATATATTAAAAACTAGTTTAAATATTAGCTTAGAAATTTAAACCTCTAAGAAAAATCTCTCGAAAAACTTATTATCCAAGGATAAGTTATTAGGATGAGATCCTGGTTGCCCTTGTGGAGCTTTAAGGCCATACTGATTGTAAAATTCTATCCAATATTGTGAAACACTAGAGTCACTTTCAGAAATATAATTAAGTTTATGCTGAGTGAAATATTTCTGCTTGCTTACTAAATTAAAAGCCTCATGAATTAACTCTGAACAATAAAACTTTCTTTTCATATCAGGTAAAAATAAGTCATTATAGCTAAAACCTATGAATTCTTTTGCTTGTAAAATAACTTTATCTAAAAAGTTATTACTTTCATTTACTCGTGCAGCAAGAATCTTTTTATTTAAATATTTAGAGATATTGGCTTTAATTACTCCATCAACCTTTACAGCTTCAATAATTTCTCCAGATCCCATATACAAAGCACAATGATAGTAACTATGTTGAGCATAACCTCTTGATAATTCAGAGATATTCTTTTCAGAACTATCAGAAATAAATAGCACATCTCCTTTCTTTAGATTTTGAATATTCATAATAGATCTTTTAATTTATCTTCATTTATAACATCTACACCTAAATCTTGTGCTTTTATAAGTTTGCTACCAGCATTATCACCATAAATAACCATATCTGTTTTTTTAGAAACACTTGAAGTAACCTTAGCACCAATTGACTTTAGAAGTTGAGTAAGTTCGGTACGATTGTAATTTTCAAAAGTACCTGTAATAACTACAGTCTTACCTACAAAATTTTCATTCGTTTCTAACTCGACTTTCTCAGGATTTTGTATATTAATTCCAACGTTTAGAAGATTATCAACAATATTTACATTTAGTGAATCTTGCCAAAAAGAAACGATATTATTAGCCATAATCTCACCGATATCGTTAATTTCAATAAGCTCTTCAATAGTTGCTTTTTTAAAGCTTTCCAAACTACCAAAATGATTTGCCAGTGCTTCTGATGAAACTTCACCAATATCTTTAATTCCTATAGAGAAAATAAACCTTGCTAAACTTGGAGTCTTACTTTTAGCAATAGAATCTAAAACATTTTGTGATGATTTAGTTCCCATTCTTTCTAAGTTAATTAGTTGCTCAAAGTTAAGCTTATATATATCAGCAGGATATTTAATCAAATCTGTAGCAACTAATTGCTCAATCAGCTTTGCACCTAGCTTATCAATATCCATAGCTTTACGTGATACAAAGTGTTTTAATCGTTCTGTAGTCTGTGCTTGGCAATGCCAGCCTCCTGTACAACGATATATAGCTTGATCATTGATATTCTCTATCGATGAGTCACATACTGGACAACATAATGGCATCTCTACTACTTGAGCATCTGACTTACGATATTGCACTAATGATTTAACAACCTCAGGAATAACATCTCCAGCCCTACGTACTATTACCCTATCACCTACTCGAATATCTTTACGTCTAATTTCATTGATATTGTGCAACGTAGCATTTGAGACTATCACACCACCTACAGCAACTGGTTTAAGTCTAGCCACTGGGGTAATAGCACCTGTCCTACCAACTTGAAACTCAACATTTAAAATCTCAGACTCAACCTCTTCTGCTGGAAATTTATAAGCAATAGCCCACTTAGGTCCTCTTGCAGTATAACCAATAGCATCTTGTAACTTAATATTATTTACTTTAAAGACCAAACCATCAATATCATAAGCTAAATCAGCACGTTGATGACTCATTTTATGATGATACTCTTCAAGTTCAGTAAAATCTTTTGCTAGAAACATATTATCACTGATAGTAAAACCGAAATCTTTCAATTGATTCATTAAATCAAACTGTGTTTCTGGATGGGTAAAATCATTTGAGAAATAACCTATACCATAGCTATATAACTTTAAAGGTCGCTTAGCTACAACTTTAGAATCTAACATTCGGATACTGCCAGCTGCAGCATTACGTGGATTTGCAAAAGTTTTATTTTCATTAGCTTGCATATACTCATTAAGAGCTAAAAAACTTTGCTTATCTAAAATAATCTCCCCTCGGACCTCTAATTCTTCAGGTGGATTTTTTGTATTTAATTTAAGAGGAATATTTCTAATAGTCTTAACATTTTCTGAGACCTTCTCACCTTGAATACCATCGCCACGCGTTACAGCGTAATCAAACTCACCATTTTTATAAAAAATGCTAATTGCTAAACCATCCATCTTAGGTTCACACTCAAGCTCAACGTCATACTCAATTTTCTCATAGAAATCTTTAAGTTCATCAAGACTAAAAACATTAGCTAAAGAAGTCATTTTCTTTTTATGTTTAATAGTTTCAAAACCTGCCAACACATCTCCTCCAACTCGATCAAGAACTGAGTTTACTGGCTTAAGCTGAGGATTCTCATCAATTAAATCTTGAAGCAATTTAAAGAGCTTATCATAGTCAGAATCTGTAATAACGGGTTTATCTAAAGTGTGATATAAATAACTCTGCTGATTAAGAAAATCTGCCAGTTTATTAATACTCACTTTTAACTCTGCTTGACTAAGGCCACTATAGTTTAGAGAAAGAAAATCATTAACATTCATAAAAATAAGAATGGTCTATAAGTTATTTTATAAGGGATATTTTATACTATTTAATTACTTTGTATAAGGCAAAATCAATCAAATACTTTATATGTTTTATTTAAAGAAAAATGAAATAAAAGTCACTAACTCTTGGTATTAAAAACATTGCTATCAAACTAATCATATGGTATAAATTCACGTTGTGAAAATGAGACTGTATACATTATCAGGTAACAGTACTTATGATTAGCATCGATATTGACCTAATTTTATAGGCAATAATAAGTTAAAGAATTAATTTAAAAAATGGACTTGATTTATGCAACAGGTACCTAAGTATGTAATTGTCGGTGACGGCAATGTAGCATCTCATATGTGCTACTATTTTGAATGTTTAAAATTAGATTTTAAACAATGGTCTCGTAAAGAAGATATATCTAGATTAAATAATTTACTAGATAACGCCACTCATGTTTTAGTTTCAATTAAAGATAACCAAATAGAGGACTTTATAGAAAAGAATCTTTCTAACAGATTAGAGTCTCTAGCCATCGTTCATTTCTCTGGTGCACTAAGCATTGAAAATACAACTGGTGCTCATCCACTACAGAGCTTTCCTGATAAATGCTTATACACACTAAAAGAGTATAAATCTATCCCATTTATTATAGATAATAAAGATATAGAGTTTAGTAAACTTTTACCTGGATTACCTAACCCTAATTTCTCGATAGATAAAGAGACAAAATCCTATTATCACGCAATGTGTGTTCTAGCGAATAATGTAACTGCTTTAATCTGGAAAAAGTTTTGTACTGAAATGGAGTCTCGCTTCAACATTAACAAAACTCATCTAATACCTTACTTAGATAAGACATTTAAAAACATCAAGCAAGATCATCATGCCATATCTGGGCCAATTTCAAGAGGAGATAATGTAACTTTACAAAAAAATCTTGAAGCTCTAAAAGATGATGATTTTTATAACTTCTTTAAGACTATTGTTAATCAATTTACAACTAAGGATAAAATATGAAATCAATTTTAGACTTCGAAAAAGCTAAAATAAAGCAGCAAAAGATATCCATGATTACATGTTATGATTACTCTTTTGCAAATATTATCAACAATACTGACATTGATTGTATTCTTGTTGGTGATAGTGGTGGTATGACTTTACTAGGTAAGGAAAATACCACATACACTACTCTATCTGATATTCAATTTATGACAAAAGCTGTGGCTAGAGGTGCTAAAAACAAACTTATAATTGCTGATTTGCCATTTATAAGCTATAGACAGTCACTTGAGATAACGATGCAATCTGTAGCAACCCTGATACACTCAGGTGCCCAAGCGGTCAAATTAGAAGGTGCCACAGGTAATTTAGATACTATAAGATATATCGTTGATTCTGGTGTTCCGGTAATGAGTCATATTGGCTTAACTCCACAATTTATAAATGGTTTAGGTGGATTTAAAGTCCAGGGTAAAACTGAAGCTGCTACTATAAAACTACTAAATGAGGCAAAGCAGCTAGAAGAAGCCGGCTGCTTTTCAATAGTATTAGAATGTATCCCTGCTAAAGTTGCTAAGAAAATAACACAAGCCTTAAATATCCCAACAATAGGAATAGGAGCTGGTTCAGATACTGATGGGCAAGTTCTTGTTTTACAAGATATGCTAGGAATGAATAATGATTTTCAACCTAAATTTGTAAAGAAGTATATAGATGCATCTCAAGCTTTTAATAAAGCGATTAACTCTTATGTTGAAGAAACAAAAGCAGGTATTTTCCCAAGTAAGGAGCACACTTATGATTATAACTAATAACATTGAAAATTTTCAGCTAGTAAGATCTAGCTTTGGTAGCGAGAAAAAGATTGGTTTTGTTCCTACTATGGGGACTTTACATAGTGGTCATATTAGCTTAATCAAAAAAGCTCAAGCAGAAAATGATTTAGTCATAGTTAGTATTTTTGTAAATCCAACGCAATTTAATAATGAATATGATTTTCAAACTTATCCTAATAATTTAGAGCAAGATATAAAAATGCTAGAGTCTCTAGAAGTAGATATATTATTTAACCCTAACCAAAAAGATATCTATCCAGATGGTGATTCTCTTAAGGTACTACCTAATATTGAAATAGCTAATATACTAGAAGGAAAAGCACGCCCTGGACATTTCAGTGGTATGCTAACGGTAGTTTTAAAGCTTTTACAAATAACTAGACCTAATAATTTATATCTGGGTGAGAAAGATTATCAGCAACTAGCTTTAATTAAGCAACTTGTAAAAGATTTTTTCATTAATACTAAAGTAATTGGTTGTCCAACCGTTAGAGAAGACTTTGGACTACCTCTTAGCTCAAGAAACAAAAATCTATCTACCTCTGATATCGAGATTACTAAAGAGATCTATAATATTCTAAAACAAGATGATTTTTCTAACTTAGAAAACCTCAGTAGGAAAATTGAAGATACTGGAGCAAAACTAGAATATATAAAAGAAATAGATAAAAGAATATTTTTGGCATTTTATGTCCAAAAAGTACGCTTAATTGATAATTTTTTAAAGGAGACAGGACCTTCATGCTAATTTCAATGTTAAAATCAAAAATCTCATATGCTACAGTAACAGGTAAAGATCTATTTTATGTTGGAAGCATAACTATCGATAGCGAGATAATGAAGCAAGCCAATATTGTAGAAAATGAGAAAGTTCAGGTAGTAAACCTAAATAATGGTGAACGCCTAGAAACATATGTAATAAAAGGACAAGCTAATAGTAAAACTATTGCGCTAAACGGCCCTGCTGCTAGAAAATGTGAAATAGGAGATCAGCTTTTTATTATCTCATATGCACAAATTGATCCTAGAAAAGAGACTCTAGAGCCTAAGTTAGTTGATCTACAACACGGAGAATAAAAAATGTTAGTATGCATTGATATTGGAAATACTCATATATTTGGAGGCGTATTTATAGGAGATGACATCAAATACAACTTTAGATACCCATCAACTACAGCTTGTACTTCTGATACTTTAGGTATATTTTTACTTTCCTTTTTTGAAAGAAAAAAGTTAGATATCGAAGATATTGAAGCAGTTGTGCTATCTTCTGTAGTTCCTCATTTAGAATATTCTGTTAACTCTGCATGCAAAAAGTATTTAGGTATAACTCCGCTTGAGCTAAAACCTGGAATAAAAACTGGACTAAAACTCAGCATTAAAAATCCGCTAGATTTAGGTGCTGATCGTGTTGCTAACTCTGTTGCGGCAGTATCTCATTTTCCTGCAAAAAATATTATCATTGTTGACTTTGGTACCGCGACGACTATTTGCGCTATCTCAGATAACAAAGCATATATTGGTGGGGCGATCTTACCTGGAATTAGCCTATCAATGGATAGCTTATCTAGAAAGACAGCAAAACTATCTGATGTCACAATATCAAAACCAGACTCTGCTCTTGGTAAGACAACTATCTCACAAATCCAATCTGGTTTAGTGTATGGACAGCTAGGTGCCATCAAAGAAATAGTTAGTCGTATATCTAATGAAAGTTTTTCCAAAAGCTCTCCTGTATTAATAGCTACAGGTGGTTATGCTCACTTATTTGAAAGCGAAAAATACTTTGATCTGATTATCTCAGACTTATTACTTCATGGTTTAAAAATAATTCACAAGATGAATAAGTAAATTCTCACTCTATTAGATGTTGTATATTTGAATTTCTAGTTACTGATTTTTTTATAACTTTATTGAATATCTTTAATTGGCTAACTATGTCTAATTTGCTCTTAGCTCTAGTTATCGCTGTATATATAAGCTGTTTTGTTAAAGCTTCATTATCATTATCAGGTAATATAATAGCAACTTCATCAAATTCTGAGCCTTGAGTTTTGTGAATTGTCATTACATATACTGTTTCATAATTAGGAAGCATATTCAAAGAAAAAACCCTATCATCTTTACCATCAAAATACGCTCGAAGTCTACCACTTGAGTCTGGCCAAATAATGCCAATATCTCCATTAAACAAACCTAATGAATAGCTATTTTGCGTTATCATAATAGGTCTGGCTTTATAGTTAGAACCTATTGTTTTACCTAATAATTTCTCAATCTTCTGATTTAGCTTATCTGTACCAATATCTAAATTTTTATTTGCTACTAATATTCTAAATTTACTTAGCACTTCCAAAGCCTCTTTATAGCTACTACATTTTTCTAAAGCTTTATATTTATCTGCATAGTTTCTAAAGAATTTTTCTATATCTTTAGAGTCATAGAATTTGATATTCTCACTCTCATGCTCTGCTTGTAAAACCTCACCCATCAATACACTATTTGCAAGATTATTTATATTTTGCTGTGAACGATAATTCTTTAGAAGCTTAGTCGTATAGCTTGGTATATTTCCAGTTATGTCAACAGTTAAGCTTGCTAAAAGGCTTCCTACTTCTACTGATGGTAATTGATTAATATCTCCTAATAATATTAGTTTAGTATTCTCACTAACAGCTCGTATAAGTTTGATAAAGATATTTATATCTAACATAGATGCTTCATCTACAATAATCACATCATAAGGAGCTTTTGATTCTTTATGATACTTAATATATTTTGAATTTGGACGTAAGCCTAAAAAGCGATGTATTGTCTGAGCTTCTAAGTTTTTTAGATATGCTATTGACTCATCTTTGATTTGTAAAATGTTAGTATTTTGTTGTTCTAATGATCGCTTTAAGGACTCAGTCATTCGCTGTGCCGCTTTACCTGTAGGTGCTAAAAGTGCTACTTTTTGTTGTGAATCATTAAACATTTGCATAGCTAATAGTAACTTTGCTACAGTAGTTGTTTTACCTGTTCCTGGTCCTCCAGAAATTATGCTAAAGTCATAATTAAAGCTATTTAAGACAGCTTGTTTTTGATAATCTATCTCCTCAGTAGTTTCAAACAATCCAGATACGATCTCATTAAGTTTAGCATTATCACTGCAAGCTATGTTTTTGCTAGTTTTTTGTCTAATAAATTCTGCAATTTCTTCCTCATAACACCAGAGTCTTTTAATATATAAGGAATCAAAATCTTTAGCAAAATAAATAGGGAGTTTTGTATAAGTTATAGAGTCCAAAATATCTATAAGCTCCTTATAACTAGGTATCTTATACCCTTCTCTAAGCTCTTGCTCATCATCTTGTGAAGCAAATAAAATCTTATCTGCTAAATCTTTTATCTTAATACAGCTATGTCCAAAACTATATGCTGACATAAGCTCCATTAATAAATGAAATAAAGTATCTTTAGAACTGTTCTCTAATCGTATATTCTGAGAATTAATCAAAGCCAATACTTCTTTAGCAAAGAAAAAATCTACAGCTTGTATATCTGCTAATCTCTCTTTAGCTTTATGGAAAGTCTTATACATTGGAACCTCCATTTAGTAAATTAGATAATTTACTAATAATTTCAAAAGATGGACTAGCCTGGTATACTCCATAACCATTTTTCATACCACGTAAATAGAAATAATATACGCCACCAAAATGCTTCTCGAAATTATAATTTGGAATATTTTGTTTTAGATATTTATTTAACGCAACACTATATATTAGATACTGTAAATCATAAAAACTACTTTGATTTTTCTCCTGCATAGCTTGCTGATTATAGTCTTCTAATTTATCACCAAGATAATTTGATTTATAATCCGCGACATAGAACTTACCATCATACTCAAAAACCAAATCTATAAAACCATGTAGCATACCAAAGATTTTATAATTACTTAGTTCATCAACCATTATTGAGTTATTACGATATTCTTCTAAGATCCTAATAATATTATTTTTATAAAGCTTCTCATTAGTAATAGGAAAGTAGAATTCCGCTTCCTTAAGAGTTTTTGAGTTTGGAATATCTTTTAAACAAAAGCTTTTCTTAGCTACATTATGCTGAGATTGTTTTGGCACCTCACCGCTACCATCAAATAAGCTATATTGAATATCTTCATTAGAGTTTAACAATTTTGAATCAGATTCTGAAATGTCACTATTTTTTATAGGCTTAATCTCTGCAACTAAACATTCTTCTAACCAAGCTTTTAAATTATCAAAATCCTCCGCTGCAACTACTCTATACCTATCCATTTGTTCTTGCAAAAGAGCATCATCAACAAAACCTGCACTAAAATCCGTATGCTCTAAAACATTATGCAATATATTACCTATATCAGCACCTTTAGGAGCTGTAAATCTAAACTCTAGTTCATCTTGAGATTCTTGAACTTGACTATCTTCTGACTCATCATTTTCTTTTTCTAAAGCTGTATTTTGTGCTTTTGATTTAGATATTTTTGAGAAAGATAACATCTCCCAATTATCATCTGTTAATTTAGCTATTTCATTAGCTTGAAGCTGCTGATTAATTTCAGTTTTATTTATATTTTTAAGCTCTAAGCTTTCAAAATTATTTATCTCTAATAGCAAACTTTGATTATCTGGATTAGCTGTGATTTTTTGTACTTTTTCTAACCAACTTTCATCTTTTTCATACCCTAAAAACTGTGCTATAGATGAATTCTCACTATTAGAATATTTAGCTACGCCAATATAACATCTATGTTCAGCTCGAGTTACTGCAACATAAAATAGTCTCATTAACTCCTGTATCGTTTCTTGCTCAACTAGCTTTTTAGTCGCATCATCTTTACCAATTTTATAAACAATCTGCTCTAAGTTATTATCATAATATTTATTAGAATTATTTAAGCTAAGTTTTTTAGAACCTATATAGCTTGCAAAAGGTATAAAAACAACTGAATACTCAAGTCCTTTTGAACCATGTATCGTAATTATTTTAATAAGATTATCATCACTTTCTAATCTAAGCTCACCTTCACTAGTAGCAGTATTTTTAAGCTGCTGACGATACCACTTAATAAGTTGATTTGGATGTTTATATTTATTCTCAGCTATTTTTATAAGCTCTGCTAAATGTAGTATATTTGTGATAGTTCTTTCTTTTGAATCGTCTCTTTGACTAAAACTCTCATGAATTAGTTGCATTATAAAAGCCATAAAACCATATTTATGCCATTTCATACGCAAACTTTTAGCTTTTTCTATTTCCTCATCCCATGCTGAGATATCATCATCGTCTGTATATCTTATAAATTTATCAGCACTACCACCTAAAAGACTAGTTGAAAGTGCTTTTTTTAATAAAGATTTATTCTCAAGATCATTAATACCCTCCATAACAGCTAATATCTCTGTAGCTTCTTGGCTATGGTAGACATTATCCCTTTGGCTTAGATAAACTGAACTTAATTTTTTATTACTCAAAGCTTGCTGAATTTCTTTGGCTTGAATACCAGTTTCAACTAGTATAGCAATATCATTTTCTACTACTTTTTTGGAGTTTAATAATCTAACAATCTCATTTGCTGTCCATGCTGATAAATTCTTATCAATATCATTTTTCTTATCTTCTTCCGACACTTCATAGTAGAAATAGTTTATCGGCTTTAAACCATCTTCAAAGTCTCTAGCTTTTTCATTTGCTTTTGATGATGCTTTAACAATCTGATAGCCAATACCTTCACTAAATATATTTTCCCCAAGTTTTCCCTCATCTTCTGGTTTATAATCCTTTTTATAAAAAAGACGATTATAGGCTTTTATCATCTCTCTAGTTGAGCGCCAGTTAGTATCCATACTCCATTGATTTTCTTCTAGACAACTATTTTTGGCTTTTAGATATGTAAAGATATCTCCACCTCTAAAGCCATAAATTGCCTGTTTAGGATCACCAATCATAAGTAATAATAAATCTTCTCTATCTTTAGGATAAATGGTGTCTAATATTTCATACTGCTCTGCATCTGTATCTTGAAACTCATCAATAAGAGCTACTGGATACTGTGCCTGTAGAGTTTTAACTAAATCTGGTGAATTCTTAACACTTTGACAAAGCTTGGTAATTAAATCATTAAAATCTAAAACACCTTTCTGTTCTTTAGCCTTCACAAAATCTTGGCGGATTTTTAAACAAAATTGTTTAATAAACTCATTAGATTTGAGTTTATTTATAAATGACTCAACCTGCTCATCTTTGTCAATTGAATCTTTATAAAAAGCATCTTTTCCACTTGAGAAGCTAGTCTTACTTCTACCTATAAATAAATCATACCATTCTGCAAATATCTTTTTTAAAGTATCATCATTTTTAATCCTAGTTAATTTTGCAAAATCTTTTGCTTCTTTGGGTATTGTGGTGATTTTTCTTTGTGATAACCAGGATTTTAAGCAATCGAACTCAGATTTTCTTTTAGTAACCTCAGCATCATGAGCTTTATTTTTTTTATTTGTATTAAATATTATTCCTTGCTCTATTTCTGATGAATGTTTATCTAGTTTTTGAAATATTACTTTTTTCTGCTGAAAAAAATCATTCTCACTTACATTAAGAATCTCATAATTAGACTTAATAACATTTAACAAACCATTTCTATCTAAAAACTTCTCTGGAGTATGTAAGTTATATGCTTTTAGGTATTCAAAGTTAGCTTTATTTTTATTGATATGTTTTCTAAAGAAATTCTCAACTACTTTTTGCAAGATATCTGAAGTATCAACTTCCATTGAGACATCCATCTCCATACCGCTTGCAAAAGCTTGCTCACTTAAAACTTTTTTACAGAAACCATGTATTGTAAATATAGCTGCTTCATCTATCTCAAGTAATGCTCGTTTTAGATGTTTATAATTTTCACTATCAAATTCTTTTTTCTCATCCGTATAGCTAGCTAATACTTCTCTGATCTTAGCTTCAACTCTACCTATGATCTCTTGGGTAGCATCTTTTGTAAATGTCATTACAAGAATTTGACTAGGTAGCAACTTTTTTTCTAATAATAGGCGAATATATAACTCAGTGATATTATAAGTTTTCCCAGTACCTGCACTTGCCTCGATTATATGGTGACCTTGTAGGGGTATTATTTTTGCATCTAGGTTTTTCATACTTACTAATTTTAGTCTTAAACCTTTTGAGATTATAGAAATTGACTAAAATAATTATAACCTAAGCGTCTTTCTTTCCATAGTTAGAATCTACTTTTATAAACCTTACACAAATCAGTAAAGGCACGACAATTAAAAAGATAAAGATAAATGTCCATTCATAGCCGACTAATTCTTGAATATAACCACTAACCGCACGTATTGGAATCTGTACTAAAGTTATAAACCCTGAAAAAAATGCAAAATGAGATGTTTTATAACTACTATTTCTTATTAGATACATCATAAAGATAACATATGCACATACAGCAAATGTAAAACAAAACTTTTCAATTATAATAAATACTAATACTGTGCTATAACTTAGGTTTGGATCATGTGCTAGTATTATAAATAAACCATGTGGAATATTCATAATCAACACCATAGGTATCAACCAAAATTTTAGTCCCTTCTTATATATAAGGTAGCCTCCTAATAGCCCTGCGATAATTGTAAATGGCACCACAACAGTACCATAGGCAAATCCTACTGAGGCATTACTTAGACCCATACCTCCATGAACATGAGTATCTATAAGAAAAAGTGGAAATATTGCTGAAACTAATAGTTCTCCAAGCTTATATAACACGATAAATACTAAGCCTATCCATATTCCTTCAAGCTGGAAAAATGACTTATAAATTTGATATATCCGTTTTATAACTCCTTCTTTTGGGATCAAAGCATCTACACTTTGCTTTTTATAGCTATTCGGTCTCTCAGGTAGTACAAAAAAATGATATATCGCAAGACATAATGCTGCTATAGCCGCTACAGATAATGATATCTGCCATGCAATAAAGTAGTTATGAGTATAACTAAAAACAATACCTGATAATATAACTAAAAATCCTTGTGAAAAAAACTTTCCTAAGACAACAAATACAGACTGAAACCCTAAGAAAAAAGACTGTCTTTCTGTAGGAAGATTTGAAACATAGTTACCATCAACAGACATATCATGAGTATTACTATTAATAGAAAGTAAGAAAAATAATGCTATTGTTATGGAGAAAAACGATGAACTACTAAGTGCTAAGATTATTAATAAAATAAATAAAGCTAATAGTAGCTCTGTCATATATATCCACCACCTATTAGATTTATATATATCTAAAAAGACAGCTAAAAATGGCATCACTAATGATGGAAATAAAAACAAGCTTGTATATGATGTAATTGCTGCATTACCCACCCCTAAATTCTTAAACATAATACTTGATACTACGAATATAAGAATATAAGGAAATCCTTCCATAAAATAAGTAGTTGGTACCCAGAACATACCTGATTTTTCGTATTTATTTAAATACATAGAGCCTCTTGACCTTTACGTTAACATTGTTCACGCGTACAGGTATTATTATACTAAGCCTATATGTTTGCAATTTATCTCTAGCATTTGTATTAAAATATTATGAAAATTAACAATAATGATTATTCATAACATAGATAAATCAAATCTTTAAGAAATAATATTTTTAGAACCTCTTTTAATCTGACCTTACCTTAAAAATCCTACTTATAAATATAAAAAATAAAGCTATTGCTGTACCACTAAAAGTCTCTATCAAACGTAATCCAGTATTTACAAAAGGAGAATAAGTTGGTTGATATAAACCTAAGGCTACTATCACACCAGCATTTGCACTACTCATTTTCACAGCATTCTCAAGACCAATGCTTGCTGTAATAAAAACACTAATAGCCACAGCTAAAATCATCACTAAATAATAATATCCAAATATAGATGTAAATATAAAAGCTGTAATTCCTCCAATAACTGATCCAACAAATATTTGAAAAGCAGCCGAATAAGAATCTTTAACACTTAGCTGTAGTATTGTAGATACAGTGATCAAACACCAGAATCCCCCAATGATCGACTGCCCTCCATGTAATAAATTAGATACATAGAAACCAAATAAAAAACATAAACATGCCGCTATTGCAACTTCAAAACTTATATAGATGTTTTTGTATAAGTGTGATATTTTAAACGACTCTTCCTCAGTGAAGCTATTATGAATAAAAAACTTCATGTCTGTAACTTTCATGCAAAGATTATTATATTCTCTCTTAGAGAAATAAAGATTTAATTGCATCAAACCAACAATTTCCATAAAGTAACCTATTACCAAAAAAACAAACCCACTAACTCTAAAACTAATAATTTTTTTATCTATACCTAAGTATACAATCATGAATAAACCAATAGATAAACATATAATCATAATAGAAAAGCTTGGTAAAATTTTAAATATAAATCTATTCTTAAAATCTCCTTTACTATAATCTAATATTGCTATTTCTTTATTAGTTACCTTTAATAAATTAGTTTTTGCAAGTTTATATATTTCATAGTCTTCTAGATATGATAATAATTTCTCTAGCTGACTTGCTTGAAATCTATTTTTAATTTTTAAACTAACATTTTTTTGTAATATTTTTGATAAGTATATCTGTAATTTTATCCTGATAACTGTTACATAGTAGCCTCTCTTAGCTTTTCCTTCTACTCTTTCAAAAAGGTCTAACATTTCAAAAAGCTCTTTCCTTGACTTTTCTCTTGTAAAAAAGAAAATATTTTTATTCAGAAAAATAAAAACCACAGGTGTTATTAAAGCTGAGATAATTGCCACGACTGAAGCTATGTCTGTTATCGCTATACCCATATTAACTCCCTATTCAAAACCTCAAAAAAGTCTCTATAAATTTCTTCACCTTCAAAATCTTCTATTTTGGGTTGCTCATTATAAAAAAGTTTGAAATAACTATTATTCTCTAATGCTTTGTAATTAGTCTCTGAAGACTTGATTACACCATCCCAAGCTTGTTGCTTTTGCTTAGTTGTTTTTCTAACAAGATTTGCCTCTTTTTTCTTACTTTCTTTTACATATTCCATTATAGCTTTAGCTAAATCTAAATGTACTAAACTTGGCTTAGATACTATCGTTTGAGCATTTATGAGATATTTCTCTAATAATTCTTTTGCTCCTAAATGACTTATAGCAAAAGTAATATCATCTGCTTGATTTTTGTCTTTATCAAAATAGACATAAGTAGCAGAGATATCTTGTTGCTCTGATAATGCCACTAACAGTGCTGTCAAATATAACTCAAACTTATATTTTATACTAAAAGTAGAAATTGTATGTAGTAAGACTTGATTATCTTTGATATAACAATTAGCTTCTAACTCATATCTCAATATCTCTTGATGAAAATATTTAGACTCATAATTTGCTAAATTCGCCTTATCTAATAGCTTTTGAATATTCTCAACTTCATTATTAATCTCATCTTCAGTAAGTACAGATTCTGGAAGCTTACCACTTAGCTTAGCTGGTTTTATGGTTAATTCTTTGTCTTTCTCATTCACAAGAGTGTTTAGTAAATCTTGTTTAAATTTATGTTTATCTAGACTATCAATATCAAATGGTTCGCTATCTTCTAACTCTTCAAAATTATCTTCTAGATAAAGATCTAAACTATAGTTTGCATATACTTTTAAAGGATTTTCAAAAACCTTAGCTAATTTAGATATTGTTAGACTTTGTGGTAGTTTACTACAACAGTCATCCTGAACAAGATCACTGAGCGGAGTCGAATGCGCGCGGGTATAACTATGCTCGTTATTGATGGATTCCGTGGTCAAGCCTGACGGAATGACAGAGTTATTAGCATTCCCCTTCGCTTCGTGAAGGGGTGGATTGCGTAAGCAAGACGGGGTAGTTTTTTTAAAATCATAAAAATGCTTAGATTCTGCCTGTAGCAACTTCAACCAAGCCTCATCATAACTTCTATAATTATCTGCATAACATTTCGGACTAAAAGCATGTAGTGGATATTCTTTTATATCCTCATATTGCCAACTATAATTCGTTCTCAAATAACTAATTAACTCCTTAAGAACTAAGCTAGGCTGTTGCTCAACATTTGTCTTAACACTTCTACCTAGATAACTAAAATATAAATAATCTCGTGCTGATAATATTGCCTCTAAGAATAAATATCTATCATCATCTCGCTTAGTTCTATCACATGCTCTTCTACCTAGCCTTGCCATTAGATCAAAACTAATTGCTGATTCTTGGCGTGGAAATTTACCATTATTTAAACCAAGCATAGCCACAACCTTAAATGGTATACTTCGCATTGGTGTCATTGAGCAGAAAGTAACTTTACCATTAAGAAAGTGGTTATTAATAATTGGCTCAGATAACTGTGAAATTAAACAATATCTAATCGTATATAAATCAATAAGTATATCAGCAGATATTTCTTTAGCAGTCTCAACTGTCCTAGCTATAATATCCTTTATTTTTTTAGCAATATATTGCTCTTCTTGTGTGATATCAAAAACATTATCAAACATCTCTAAAAGATAGCTATGCCAATCCTCAAGGCCCCTAGTTTCAAGTAGCTCCTCAGAGTAAGCTGCTAAAAGCTCTAATAACTCATATAGTCCTCCTAATTCAGCTACTTCACTACCCTCGATAATAGGTACGGTCATCAAACTATCATTAACAATATAGTTCTCATCACTATAACTAAATCCAAGCATTAACCTCTTTAAGCCCCAACTCCATGAGAATGTCTCACCACTATTACTATGATGGATACACGCCTCTTTTAACCAATAGCGTATAGTTTCTAACTGCTCATTTGAGATTTTAAATTTATGCTGTATTGCTGGAACTGATAAATAATCTAATATTTTATTAACCTCAAAATCACTCTCTGGCAACTGTAGAAGTTCTATAAAACTAGCTGCTAATGGTTCTGAATCAAGTAGTGTTCTATCTGCTATTGAACACGGTAGCTTTTTATCCTCGGCATATCTAGAAAATACACTATCAATATATGGTGAATAATCCTCAATATTCGGACACATCACCAAAATATCACGAGGTTTGATATCTGGATTATCCTTTATCATATCTAAGAGCCTATCATGTAGTACTTGCACTTCTCTAAGTGGGCTATGACAGGAATTAATACTTATTGATATATCTTTTTGTTGGGCATAATTTTGACAATTAAGCTCAAGTAAATTACGCTGTAGACTAACTAGTTGACTTTGATTATTATCTTCAAGCTTTGCAAAATTTAAATGTCCCTTATCAAACCTCTCAAATACTTCTAGTTCACTTTTTTCCTCATTATCTAATAACTCATTAAAAAACTCTTTACCCTGCTGACCTAAATTTGCCAAAAGAGGCTGGATCTCATAATCATCATTATCTAACCAAGCAGAAACTTTATCTTTCTTTAAATCATACCAATATTCACTACAGGGATTAATATACAAAATATTCACATCAATGTACTTAGCTAATGCAAATATAAAATTAAGATTTTTCTTTGAAATACTATTTATACCAAAAATATAGATACTATTAGGAACATTTATATTTTTTAAACTTTCTTTACTTAATAACTCTAATGCTTGGGCTTGTATTTTATATGGAGTTGCTGGAACTTCTGCAACTAGTCTTTGCCAGAGTTGCATTTGCCAAAGCTCATCTATTTCTTCTTTAGTAGGATTTATAAATTTATTCTGTTCCCAAGCTTCTAACCAGTCGGTGCGATAGGCTAAATATTTTGAAAAAACTTCAGCTACTTTTGCTGATAATTGATATTTTTTTAGATCACTATTTTTATAGTATTCTTTAAGCTTATCATTATCAATACTATCTAAATGTTTAAAAATTCGCCAAGCTAAAATATCTTTTGTATAAGCTTTTTTATATTCATGATTATTCGTTAACTCATAGCAAATATCTAAAATATAACCATTAATCATGTCGTACTTGAGATTCATAGCAATATCGCGTGTCTCTGCTAACTGCATACTCAACCAATGTTGCATACCTCGACTACCAACTATTAATTGTGTTGGAGTAAATAAATCTTTTTTTTCAAGATCTAAAAGTTTAGATAAAACTCTAACCAAATACTCTAGCTTATTTGATGGATAGGTATATAATGACATTTTTCTTAGATAAGAATATTTATAATTATTATTTTAACAAAATACTTTAAATATACTTAGATTATTTAGAATGAAGATGCTTGAGCTTTCTCCCAAGACCTCTTAAAGCTTTTTGGAACATTTCCTTCAACTAAGGAATTTTCAGGGATAAAATCATATAAATCAATATACGACTTAACCTCATTAACAGATATACGCTTCTTCAAATTTTCCGGTCCAACATCTTTCGCAGAAGTTAACCCCATTGCACCAATAATTTCTGCACATGATTTAATAGTTGCTTTATGGAAATTATAAACACGATGTTTTTTCTCATCTACAACTAGAGCTTTCTCTAAACGTGGATTTTGAGTAGCTACTCCAACTGGACAAGTATTATTGTTACATTGACGAGACTGAATACAACCTATAGTTAGCATCATAGCTCGAGCAGAGTTACAAGTATCAGCACCCATAGCAAATAATCGAACCATATCAAAACCCGAAGCAACTTTACTACTAGCTATTATACGAATATCATCACGTATTCCGCATCCAACCAATGCATTATGTACAAAAATCACACTGTCCTCTAAAGGCATACCAATATGATTAGCAAACTCTACAGGAGCAGCTCCAGTTCCTCCATCTGCACCATCAACTGTTATAAAGTCTGGTTTTATACCAGTTTCTAACATGGCTTTACATATAGAAAGAAATTCAACATGGCTACCAATACATAGTTTAAATCCAACAGGTTTGCCTCCAGATAAATCTCTAACCTCTTTAATAAAGTGACAAAACTCTATTGGAGTTGAAAAAGCACTATGAGCAGGAGGTGATAAAACATCTTCTCCCATAGGTACACCTCTTATTTTGGCTATTTCTGGTGTAATCTTAGCTGCTGGTAATACTCCTCCATGAGAAGGTTTAGCTCCTTGAGATAACTTAATTTCTATCATTTTTACACTTTCTAAATTAGCCTTCTCAGCAAATTTTTCTGGAGAGAATTTACCATCTGGTGTACGACAACTAAAATATCCTGTACCGATTTGATAAACAAGATCACCACCTTGTAAATGATAGTCTGTCAAACCACCCTCACCAGTACTGTGACAGAATCCACCTAGTTTTGCTCCTTTATTTAAAGCCATAATAGCATTCCCTGATAAAGCTCCAAAACTCATCGAAGAAATATTTAAATGAGATGCCATATATGGTTGTTTACAATCAGGCCCACCAAACTTAACTCGAGTTTCAACTTCATCTAAATGCTTAGGTGCTAATGAATGTGTAACCCATTCATAGCCTATTTTATAAATATCTTTTTCTGTACCAAAAGCACCAGTATCATTGACTCCTTTGGCACGACGATAAATAGTAGAGCGCTGCTCTCTGTTAAAAGGCTTCTCACTCTCATTATCAGCGATAAAATACTGCTGAATTTCCGGACGTAAGAATTCTAAAATATAGCGAATATGTCCAAGTATTGGGAAATTCCTCAAAATAGAATGACTTTTCTGAGTAAGATCATATATTGCTATTATTGCTAAGATAGCTATAAACCCTATACTAAACCATATTGAAGCATGAAATAAAGAAAGAGACAATAAAACTATTATTACGAAAATGCCTAAACCAATATACCATTTTCGACGTTCACTTATATGCATAACAATCCTTTTAATAAGTAGTTAATTCAATTATATTCACAAATACTTTGAGATTACAGCTTCATGGCTGTTTTAATATCAATCTTACATAACTTCTTATATAATTCTTCACAATTATCTTGTAATCTTCTCTTTGCTGTTATTATTGTGTACAGTAATTTACTAGCTAATTGTAAATCCCATTTATCTATATGAAAATAATTAAACTCTTCCAACAACATATCCGAATAACCTTTTAATAGAAAAAAATCTTTCTCCTGGTCTAAAAGTTCTTGCAATATATTTGTCTGTAAAAGAATTTGTTGAGACTTATTAATATCTTCAATACTTTTCTCTAAATCTAAAAGTTTAGATAACTTCTCATCTCCAAAGTATTTATCTAGTTTTAATAACTCTTCATCAAAACTATTTGTTTTAATATTATTTTCGCTAAAACTACTCTGTTTAACTCCAAACTTATCAAAAATATTATCTAAGTCCTGCATAACCCATTGAAGAGTTTCTTGAGTTATAATTTGCTTTCCATTTGAAAATTTAATATCAACAAGTTTTGGAAATCTAAAAATAATTGCCCTAACTTCAGATTGTATTTGTTTTGCGACATCAGTATATCCTGTTAATCTCATCATTGAATCATAAATTGTTCTATAAAGATCAAACCAATAAGGATAATCACGAATCCAATCTTGGCAGATATCTACTACACCTTGATGATTATTTGAGCTAAGTAAAACATTAAGTTGTTCTAAATTTGATTCATGAGGATAGTTTAGTTGAGTATTTTGCTTATCATCATACTCTGGAAGTTGTTTGATAGTTTGCCAAACAGATAAGATCAAAATTCTAATTTTTTCTAGGTTATCCTCTTGTTTAATATCTTTCACTGAAGAAAAATACAAACTAACTTTGTCAAGTATTCTAAAGCTTAGATTTATTTGCTCATACGCATTATCTATAGAGGTTATTTCATCATTTGATTCTTCGACTGCTACGCTATCATTTGAAACTATACCTATATTAGTATTACTTTCTGATTTAGGCGTAGGTTCAGATTCAGTATGTATAAATTTTTGAGATTTTTTTATTAGAAAAAATAAACTTTGACTTTCATTATCAAGCTTAACCATATTGCTATCGAGAATCTTTAATTGATCAATTAAAGATTCTGTTTCAATAAATGTTTTGCTATCCAAAGAATCAAAATAAGCATGCATTTCTTCAATCAACCATTCTATAGCTAACCAGCGACCATTAATACGACTAACTGGTGGATAAATATTCTCCCAAGAATTAACTATAAGGTGATTAATATATTCTAGACCTATATTTAAACCTTTTATTTCAAACTTATGCATTACTGCTGCACAAAAATAACATGCAACCTGTAAGTCTCTGCTTTCATTAGCTAAAATCTTTGCAGACAGATCGCATATTTCAGTCCAGTTTATAACAGTACTAGAAGTATTAGGATCATTTAAGTTTGAAAATATTTTTTTTAATTTTAGAAAATTATCGCCATTTCTACAACTAGAGGTTAAGGTCTTCTGATCTTCAGAATTTGAATAAACAAGTTCTTTATATTTAATTAAATCCATGGCACCCCTTATATTTACAATATACTATTTCCAACATGGGCTTATATCAAAGTTCTGACCTTGAAGATTATTTTTCATTAAAAGATTTTTATTCTTTTTATAGTTTTCAATCATAGATGGTAACTTCATATCCTTGAGAGCTATTGGAATTGTAACATGAGTTATTCCATATGCTTCTAGCTCATTAGCTGGATCTGCAAACAAATCTGAATTGACTACTAAATTCCCATTTTTATTTAAATCTGCTAGTAATTCTAAAATAGGATATTTACCAGTAAAAGTCTTAGTTGCTGAGAAGCTATTAATACCTTTAAAATTAACCTGAATAGAAATATATTTACAGCTTAAGACCTTACTAGGTATAGCAAAATCAAAAGAGGTATTATAGTTCGTAAAGGTCTCTTTCTTTCCATTACATACGAAACTATAAACTGTAGAATAAGGTAATACTTTTGCTCCTTTATTAACACTTACAGGATCTGTATGAATCATAGTCTTGTTTCCTTGGTTTTCCAAAGAACTCTCTAAATTACGTGCTACATCTACCATATTTCTATAGTAAACTTCATTATTTAAATACTTATACGCTTCTTTCGAGAATTCAATCTTTTGCCCATATATTTCTTTCGGAGCAAACGATTTTGTAGCAACATTATATTGTACAAAAGGATAGACATATTTCTGCATAAATTTGAAAATATCGCTCTTTCTACTATATAGCTGACTAATTGTATCTGAGCCAGATATTTTATCTTTTTTCAATATATCTTCATTCCACTTAAATTGAATATGGCAAGATGCTTTTTTTGATACCCCATATAACAATAAGTCTAGATTATTTTTATAGAAGTCCCATGTTACATGATTAGAGTTAATAGATAAGCTTGGCATATCAGCATTAACAACGGTTTTTAATTTTTGAAAATTTGTATATGCAACATGAGTATCTTTTACTGCTGGTATAGCACTATCTTTCTTATCATTTGCTAAAGAAAGCATTGCTTGATAAGCAGGTTGATCTCCTAATGTTATGGCCTGACTTTGTAAAGAATATACACTTAAAAGATATTGATTAACTGCACTTAAAACCTTTTGACTAAACCCTGGGATATGCTTTTGTTTATCTATTTCCTCTGGTGAAGTATTTAACTCATTAATTACTTTACTAAACCAGCTGTCTTTATTTAGTTGAGCTTGTTTTTCAACAACAATTTTTGATAGTGAGAAATATTTATTTAGTCTAACAAATAATTTCAACCACTCCGGCTTATTAATAAATAGATCTGAGTCAAAGTTTGTTGTAAATTTATTAGCATAATTAATATAGAAACTATCAAAGCTATTTTGTTCTAAAATAGTGTACCATGCTCCCTCTGTTGGAACTGTATTATCATTCGCAGTAAATTCTCGTGTAAAATTTATCCATGCTTTATATGCAGCTAAACTATAGCTTGCAAAGAATTTCTGCGAATAAGTTCCAGATTTAGATGGAATTGTGTATCTATCAATATTTGCTACAAATTTATTAATATGTGGTAGCATTGCTATATTAAATGCACTTTGAATCTCAGGGACATTTTCACCATTATACTCAGACCAAAAATCTGAAAGTTGTATAGGAGCAATACGAGTGGATTGACTAGCCCATAATATAAGCCAATCATATGAATGATTTGGGATGTCCATACCATTAAGAAACTCTTCATCTTGATTTTTTATTTCTAAAAGCTGTTTCTTATCATCATTCCATTTAATATATTTTTTATATAAACTGCCGTATTTATTATTATCAAATGTTTTCCCCATTAAAACACTAGGCATTCTTAATGATTCAAAATTAGAAGCATTACCCTGTAACTTTTCTTGAATTAATATTTTTGACTCAAGTAATCTTCTAACAACATTTCCATATTTATTTTTATATTTTTCTTGTAAGGCTAAATTTACGCTTTCAGCAGTTGTTTGAGATAATTGGCCGCGTATGTGTTTGTTAAAGTCATATACATACTTATTCTCAAACTTATCAATAATATAATCAAATGGTAAAGCATAAGGCCATATAGAAAAGAACCAATTTTGCTTTATTTTTTTAACTTTATTTATATTTTTATCAATACTAGATATAACTTCAAAATTGTTTGTTAAGTTTCCAGTAAAAGATTTACTTTCAAGCGCATTTGAAACTTCTATTTGGTTAAACACCCTTAGAGTATGGGTATAAGCAAAAGCTAAATATATAGTAATAGCTACAAATAGGCTCCACCAAGAGAAAAATGATAGCTTTTTGTAACTTTCGACCCTTTTTAGTTTTTTATGAAGTGGTTTATAAAGATCGTTATCAAAAGCAAGTACATCATTAATAAGATTCCTAACATATAACTTTTTATTATTTGATCTAGTATAAATATTAAGCCCTACAGACTCTAGTAAAGAACCATTATCTATATTTCTACTAATATCTAAACTATTTGAGCTAGTCAGAAACATACCTCTTAATAGTGGTTTATCTTTAGAAGGTTGGTCCTGTTTTTCTTTAACAAGCTCATTGACAAAAGTTTGTAACTTACTCTCAATTTTTTTGATACTCTTTTCAAATAACAAAGCTCTTGGTAGCAAAGAACCATTTGTCTGCAAACTAACAGTATTAAAAACTTTGATTCGTTTTATAAGCTTCTCAACCCATGATTGAACAATACTATTACCAGACTTATTAACTTGGTCAATTTCTTTAAACAACTCACCAAAAGCATTATTCGTAAGCTTATCAGGAAGCCCTAAAGAAAAAGACTCAAACCCTTGAAGTTTGTCTGCCTTAGTTATTAATATGTATATTGGATATCTTAATCCCAACTTATAAAATGAATTATCAATTCTTGATCTAATTTTTGCAGCATATGTTGATAAAGATTCATTTTCTTTTTGAAGATCTTCAATAGATACAGTTATAACAAAACCTTTAAAATTAATCCTATTTAACTTGATAGCTCTACGAATATTATTTAATAAAACCTCACACGAAATTATAGATGCTCTAGAGGGCTTATCTAGAAAAATATCACCATTTATTTCTGCAGCTGTAAGATTCTCCTTACTCCAACAATATCCATAAGCATTTTTACTTTTATCTCCAGTATTAAATAAACTAGATTTACCACTCTTTGCACCTCCAAAAACCACAAACCATGATTGTCTTTTTTTATGAGTAGCATAATATTTTTTAGAATAATCTATAGCTGAATTAAAACTATCTAATAAGGATTGCTTTGAGAATTTCCTAATATCGTCGGCATTCTTTTTATATATTTTATACTTAGCAATCGCGAATTTAACTAGCCACTCAATAATAAAAACACTAGCTAAAACAGCTACAAATATGATAAAACCAAACCAAAAACTAATATCAAAAACCAAACACAAATAGAAGCTTAGTAAAAATAATATTACTAAACCTACAATAAAAATGTATTTCTTACTTTTTTCAAACATAATATATCTCTATGAAACCTTTTTATTAAAAATAAACCATTACAATTACATTAAAAATAACCGATATTATTACAAATGGTGCTATAGGTATTAGCCATAAACCTATTTTCTTTGCTTTAAATTTTCTATTATTTTTTTTAACTCGATCATTTTTTGTAGTTTTATAGATTGGAGTCAATGAGCAACTATTTAAAGGTTTTTCAAACTCACCATCATACTCATCAACTATCAACTTATAGATTTTTTTCATCTTTTCGCTTAATATCATAATATCGTTTGGTCTATAAAACATTCCTCGAAAACCTAACTTCATGCAGTAGTAATAAACTTCTAAAACCTCGATGTTATTAGGAGGAATATTGCTTAGTCTTTCAAAAAATAGTTCTCCTGCTTCCGCAGTTCCAAAAAAACTTTGCTGTAACATAGCCTTTTTCCACTCAGATTTTTCTTTCCAGTTAGAACAAAGAACAGTCTCATCTACCCAAGCACATACTGCAAAAAGACTATCTTGATAATCCTCATCTTTATAAGTTATCAAAATCTCTCTTTTAGCTTCTTCAAATTTTATATCTAAATTTTGTCTAAATTTAGATATTTCTAAATTTTTAAAATTACTAGTTTTTAGTGCTATAACATAAGAAATAATTTCACTATAGCTTGACATTAAATTCATTATTAAAACCTCACAGACACAAAATCAATTTGAATTTCATCAGCTTTCTCTTCTCCGAAAGCTGCTATAGATTGTGATACCATTATATCTCTCCAATTATCACTAGCTGAATCTAGATATAGATATATACAAGAAGAATCACTTGGAACACCATAAGGAGGCTCTGATAATACTTCAAAAGACACACCTTTTAATGAATGCTCAACAATATGATTAATATTTGTCAATGATCCAACTTTGACCTGGGAAGCAATATCTAAAATTTCTCCTTTATTAAAGCTGCCTCTAGTAGATAGTCTTAAATAATAATTTGTCCTAGGAGCAAATGCATTAGTTGGAAGATTTGTTGAATAAAAACCATTCATATATTTCAATTGATAATACTGGCTAGGCGTAAATGTTATTACATCTGATAGCTTAAATATTATCTCTCTTAGAGAATCAAAATTCTCAGCTAAATTAGTGTGATCATATTTAATAAAATCAACATCATCTAAATCAATATCTGCAATTATATTATCTAGACAAAATGCTTTTAGATCTCCAACTAATTGTAAAAACACCTCAAATAACTTTTTAGGTGTAACACAGTCAGTATTTAATAAGTGACTAATTAAAATAGCATATTTATCAAAAGCCTGTAATGCTAGCAGATTTGACCATTTCCTATTTTGACTAGCAGAATCATCATCTGACTCTGCTTGTAATCTATGTGCCTTTAATTGATTAGCTCTAGCTTTTAAATCATTTCGTATAGATTTAGTCAATAAAAACAATCTATCATAACTACTTATATGTAAACTTGGTGGTATATATTGTTCATCTAATATAATTTTTTTACCTGTTTGTCGAACTTTAGCTATATGTATCAGCTCATAGTCAGATGCTAGTTCAATTTCATCACCAAACCATATTTGAATAACATAAAATAACCTTTTAACATGTGCATCAGGCCCACTAGAATACAAATCTTTTATTAAACCAGGTTCATTTAAGTTAACAAATCTTGTTTGAACATTTTTTAAGTTATCTAATGATTCAACTGTAGTTACATTAGCACTATTACTAATATTTTTGACACCTATATATATATTTAAATCTTCAGAACGATCTGACCATTTACCACTAAAAGATCTTGGGACAACTACTGCATTATCGCCAACTTCAAGTAAGATACCACTTTTTAGAAAAACTGTTCCAGAATTTACACGGACCCTTTCATCTTTTAAAGCATTTTCATCTACGTTAAAACTATCAACTCCCCAAAAATCCTTATCAACTAAATTAATATAACTCGATAAAGCTGCTTCACTTGACATATCTGACATCTGAAAGTGCTGAGGTTGTAAAAATAATCCCTGTTCCCAGCTTACTTTATTTAAAAAACTCATCTATTAAACCCTCTTTTCTTTTAAAATGTTTTTTTTATCCAGCGAACAAAAATTCCATCTTGACTATACTCTACAGTTTCTGGAGCATCTGCACCTAACTTCATATTAATCACTAAATCATCAGAGATCTTATCAGCTGGGATAGTTATAACTTGTGTATTTGCTTTTTGATTAGAATCTGCATATCCAAAGATTAAGTAGATATATTGCGTATTTTCATGCCTGTCTAAAGTTATTTCTTTATTTGAAGTATTCGGCTCTATAAATATGCGATCAAAACCAGTCTCTGTTTTATCTTTCATCTCATTTGACAACAGGTATGACAAACCTTTTTCACTCTTCATAAGTTCTGTATATTTATTTCTTGTAGAGGTTTGAAGAACTCCTAAAGTCAAACTATGGTTATAGCCGTTATAAACATTTAAAGTTTTTCCTGATGAGATATTCAAGACTATGCCATCTTTTTTGTATGGCCATTGGTTTTGTGTAGTAGCGCAACTGCTTAATAGTAAAACCAATAGCAAAACCATACTCTTATTTAGTATTTTTCTAATCATTTAATCTTATTCTCCTAATTAAATCATGAAATATTTTGTCTTGTAGAATTCATTTTCCTGTGAATCGAACCAACTATTTACACCTAGAACAAGTTCTTTCTGCGTCTTTTTAAGCTCTTCTTTGCTTATATGTAATCTTACAAAGCATCTAACCCGTGAATAACAATAAAATTTAACTAAAAAGCCTAGTTTTCTTATGTTTTCTCCACCATAGTTAAAGGATGCAAGATCTTTAGCTGAAATATCTAAAATATCTATCTTTATACTTGAGAAAAAGTCTTTAACATAACGACCCAAGTAAAGATCTCTACCTAAGCTACTATTTTTACAGCCTAAGTTTACATACTGATCATCGCTTAGATACTGTAGTGTTTTAAAATTTGAAACCTGCATATCTAGATTAAAATAATCTCTAAGCATTATCTGTAAGCCTTTAAGAGATCTAGAACGTTTACTAAAAAGTCCAGCATATCTAACTAAGCTAATACTATTTGGCACAAGTCTTCTAAGAGTCTGATCACCTAAACCAACTAAGGAGTATGTTTTTTCTATATAGCTAGAAGACTTATTCTCATATGTCATGAGATTAAGCTTATATTTAAGCCATATAGAATATATTTTTTTATAAAACACCTGATGAAAGATATCCAAAAAATCTTTATTAACTGTTACGCTATCATTAACTTCTACAATTAAGTTCTCTGTATAAAAAGTTGGCAATGGTGAAACAGTTCCATACAATCCCATAAAAGTAACTACTATATCAATCTGATATTTACTCTTATCGAAAGACATTGACTTAATATCATTACCAGCAAACTCTAGGCTTAAATGTGGAGTTACTTTAATATCTAAAACAGGCATACCTATTTTTTTTGCGATACCTGATATCCCATTTAACCATCGAATAGCTTGGTAGAAATTATAGTTATAGCTATTACTTACAAATAATTCTATTTCTCTAAAGATTCGCTGTTCATCATTGCTGGCCATTTGATAACATCTCCAGATATAGTGTTAATTATTTGTAGTTTTGTAAAAGAATTTAAAGTTGCATACATTGAGAAAAAAGCATTCAACATATTCCCAAAAAAGAAAATCTCTGCATCTGATGAAAAACTAACACCATTAACATGCAAATCTATACAGCTACCTCTAAGTAGAATCCCAGAGATCATATAGCTCTGTTCCCTAAGCTCTAGTTTCTCTATACCTTTGATTTGTGACTTAAACCTATTGGTTAAAACATCCTCTTTACCTCTATTAATAAATAGATAAAATTCTAATAAGTTTTTTAGATTTTCTGCGTCAATTATAGATAGATAGTTTAAAGACAGCATGGATTGTAAACGCCACATCCAATCATTATCTTGAGGTGGATTTTTATATGTTGTAGGTGTATAGATATTCTCAAATTCAACTAAACTTGAGAAGCTACCATTTTTAGAGTTGATTTCCCCTTTGTGTAGATATTCTGGTAACGAACCATTTGAGCATTCTAATGATATTGATAAAGTCTCTTGGCTTATTAGCTGATTTTTTTGATTATTCAATATAGTTATAAAATATGCTAACTCAAAACCATCTATAGCTGTTCTATTTGTTATTTCATAACAAGGTTTATCAAAGTTAGCTTCATTTAAACTTTCCACATCAACATATTTTTTTGCAAGAACAGTACCTTGTTCATAGCTTTGAACATCTTTTATATTATAAATAAAGTAATGTTTATGATCAGAGTTTGAATCTGGCATTATTCTATATTGATAATTTGTATCATCAAGATCAATTGGTTTAGCATCATAATCAAATACATTTATAGCCAAGCCCGTATGTAAAAGAAAAGAATCATCAGCTAAACTAGGAAACTCAGACTCTTTACAGTTTAAATAAAACCTCAAATTGAACTCTTTTTCTTTTTCACTACCAAACCACTGATTACCTAGATTTTCTAACTTTACTCTCAAATATTTTTCAGGTAGTAAGAAATATTCTTGTAGCACTCTAAAAGTCGTATCGGCATTGCTAGGATATTCTAAAATAGCATCTGTATCAGAAAACCCAGCTGCAACTATACTTTGTTTTGTTAGTTCTTTAACATTTTCACCTGAGCTTAAAGTTACCCTATCAATCTTATTTAATAATAGATAATATAAATATACAGCATCTTGATACTGTCCACCTAAATGAAAAGATAGCTGATCTTGCCAAATCTTTACTAAACTAGTTTTTCCAGCTGAAAAAGTTAGTTCTATATAAGATTGTTGGTTAGTATTACTAACTAATTGAATATCATTAATTTTAATTGGGCTTAAAGTACAATCTTGGCATAATCTAAACTTACATCTTGTTCCATTGACTGGAATAGAGTCAAAATAAGTCCCCTTTTTAATAGTAAATCTCTCATTTAAGTTTGTCTTAGGTTTAAAGTGCATCAAAGTTGTACTAGGTAAAGGGCGTAAATAATGCGGAAAGAACTTCTTAATTAAGCCACCACTAAATTCTGGCAATTGATCATCAATTATTTCTTGGATCTCAGCAGATATATATGCAAACCCCTCTAGTAGTCTCTCGACATCTGGATCTGTTGTTCTATCTCCAAGCATAGGAGCTATATTAGGATGAGCTTTTGAAAATTCTTTGCTCAATTCTCTAATATTGCGCAGCTCTTTTTTATAAATATCTTGAAATTTTGCCATACAAATATTGAATTTGAAATTAATTTAGAGTATACAAAAAAATAATAGCAAATTAATTTATCATTTTCAATTAATTAATTTTTGAAAAATTTATTTTTAAATAAAAATCTCGTATTTTTATATGAATCAAGACCTAGCAAGTCTTGAGTAATATTGCATTCTTAATCTAGAGCTTTCCTCTTCTCTTGCTTTTGCAGCAGCGGCTTCTGCGGCTTCTGCGGCTTCTGCAGCCTTTGCTGCCGCCTCTGCTGCCATCTCAGCCTTAGACTTAGTTAGAAAAGCTCCCATAGCTTTTAATGCTCCAGCAACTATAGAAGTAGCTTCTGGATCAGGAATTTCTTGATATTGAAAATTAGGAGCCGCAATTATCTCTTCATCTGTAAGTCTAATAGAACTAATACCTGATTTTAAAACTATAGCATCCTCTGTAATTACCAATGAATTCGTCCCACCAATACTTAAAGCAATATATTCATCATTTATAAACACCCCCGGAGTATTTGGTAATATAGTCTCATCACTCATCATATTCTGAAAAAGTATCTTCGGGGCAAATATTTTGCTAGACCTATTACTAACAAATGCTTGACTGCTCTTAGACTTAATCATCGAGACGCCACCAGACGTAAATATAATATCACCGTCTACTTTAACATTATAGTTTCCTCCAACATTTACACTATAATTCCCGGAAGCTTCAATCTCTCTATCTGGAGTTTCGAAAAATGTATAAGAAGCAAGGGTTTTTACAAGCTCAAAACTTGCTCCTGTTACATTAAAATCTATATTTATACCTGTTATAGTTCCTTCTGTATTTTCACCAACTATGGTATAGCTATTTGAACCAGCTCCTAGACTTAAATCCATATCAATCCCACCCATGGTTGCTGTATATGAATCACCATGTATCACAGAAAAACTATCTCCCAATATTTGCTCATAATTACTTCCTGCTATAGTTACTCCAGCCTTATCAGAATAGTCCAAGTTTGCCACCTCCTCAGGATTAGGACTTCCTTCTGGCATTGGAGACCATATCCAACCAAAATCACTACTCCAATACTTATCCAAATCAGTATAACCAACAGTATAAAACGAGTTTCCAAAAGGGCTGTATATTTTCACATACTCTTTATCTTCTTCATCACTAAACTCAACATAATTACCTTGAGCACTTTTAAATGCATATCCTTGGTCTGAATTTTCACTAGTTACTGGGTTCTCATTACTTGAATTTTGCATAGCTCCTATTATTATAGGCTTATCAGGGTTACCATATTCAAATCCTATAGATACTTCTAAATCCTTATGTAAGGGTATACTTGTACCATACTTATTACCTAAAAAAGACTCAATCTTTCGTATCCACCCTGAACCCTTACCAGGATCATCATCACTATGTAAAAATTTTATCTTATACCTACCCTGATCATCTAAATATGGAGTATCATTATCAGTCTCAGAATCAACAACTGCTGGGATGACTCCATCAATTTTTTTTACATGAGTTAATAATTGTGGTCTATACTGAGTTTTTAAAGGAATTGCTTTAAAATCTGTAGTAACTAATTGCATATCATCATCTTTCTCATTTTCATTTGAGAACTTTGATAGAAACAAAGCTCTTTGAGAAAAAGTTTGACTAACTGCTGTAATAAAATAACTATTATTATAATCTTTTCGGAAATGGTTCGTTAATTTAAAATAACGCCCAACTTTCATGTTAGAAAGGTTAGTACTTCCCATAAAAACATGTTCCATACATGCCATACCTTGACACCTTATGTTGATAATCCTTTCAATACTATTATTATCAATTGCATTCTCATCAAAAATAGTTACATCTCCTAGTCCTGTACTTGATATTTGCTTGGTCTGAGACATAGTTTGTGAATCATTTTCATAATCATAACCATTTAGTGTTAACGTTTTTGGCACTGTACTAGTATATGCAAAAAAGCTCATAACATAATTTCTCGTAGATGCATTATTTGATATTAAAGCATTTTTATCATAAAACAGGGTCCCTTCATTCTTACTAGATACAAATTTGGCTGAATTAGACTGATCTGTGAGAATTAAAAAATTAGATTTTTTACCATCCTTATTAGTTGCTTCATAATCATAATAATAATAAATACCTTCATATTCCAACCACCTAGATATAAAATCAAAGTATGTTTCTTGATATTGAAACACAAATTCTCTTTTAGTATATTTTTCTGTTACCACCTGTGCTTTTGGGTCACTCAAATAAATTTTATAATTTTTTAACCCCACTTTTTTAAAACATTCTTTTACTATTTCATCAATAGACATATTCAAAAAGACATTTGTGGCTTTTTGGTTCTTTAGTTTAACTATTTCTGGTTCTATAATAATTTTATACTCATATGAATCACCTATCTCATCAAGTTGATAAAACTCTGTAACTATTCCATATATATTATTTGCAGAGCCTTCATCATCAAAAGAAACTTCTAGTGTACTTTCTTGATACATAAAATCATCGCTATTTAAACTTCTCTTAGATGATAAAAAACTTACTTCACATCTATATGGATTTGATATTTCTGATTCATACGTATAATCAAGAACTGTTATATCATTATCACTAACACCACTAATATCTAATTTTATTTTCATACTTAAACCCTTTTTACATTTGACATGATGTAACTAACTGAGGAGGAAGCAATACCGCCCCTTCAGGATAGTTCATACTATTATGCGATTGTGGTACACCAGTATGTTGAGCAGGCTCGCCATTGACTGACACAATTTCAGACCCTTCCATAGGTTTACACTCACTACCTATTTCTTCAGAAACTACCCCTCCAAGCTCACCAGCCTCATCACCAGTTGACATAGGTATTGTTGATTGAAGAGTTCCTACAAACTGACCTGCTATTGTAAAGTTCTCAGCAAACCCCTCCATCTGACATAACTGTGCTATATTTGGATATGGTATAGGTTCTCCTTCTGGAGGAGTCTTACAAATATCTGCATCTCCCATTGAAAAACCTTCACCGGCTACGATTAGATAAAACATATTTTTCTCCTCAGATTATTTTGCTAGCATATAGAGACACTTTTAGCATTAATATTAGTATCATCATCAGATACTAAATTTATACTTTTTGCCTGTGCATTATAGTGACTTTTAACTATCAATCTTAGATCCTCTATTACACTCTGCTCTAAATCTGCTATTTCTTTTAGAAGCTGATTTGATTTGATTTGTTTGAAATCACTTTGCTCGTAGAGATCTTTAGCAAAGACCTTCATATTATCAACAACTGTTAACATTTTTGAAGCCACAACATCATACTCTAAAGAAACATTAGATATCGATGCTGCCTCAAAACTAAGCTTCTCTGTAGATTTGACGGATGTCTTATTTGGTAACTTAATATTTACTTCATCATCAGAGTATTGTCTTTCAACCACAGCAAAAATATAAAACTGATTTCTTATGTACTTAATAAGTACAAGATCATTTTCTATAGGTTCAATAAAACAACTAAAAGCTTTTTTTGCACTATATAAAACCCCATCAACATTTATTATAAAACTATTAGTTTCAATCTTAGTTACTACTGCTATATCTTCAGAGCTTTTGCCTAAACCCTCATCAAAATAATGAACTTTCGCATCTAAATTATCCATTTACCTGCCACTCCTCTGCTTGTTTTTTTAACTCATCAGTATATTTAATATTATTTGTCTTTGCTGATGCCATATTTGCCTTACCTTTAGTATCATGAAAAGCACAATAACTTAAGTCACTATTAGAAAAATCAGTCTCTTCAACCTTACTATAGTTCATATTCGAACAATGAAATATTGAATCTTTACAATTTGATGAAGACAGATCACTTTCATTAAAATTACCAAATGAAAAATCACTCGCCTCCAAGTTTGCATCAACGATCTGAGCATTCGAAAATTGACAATAGTGTGATTTGACCCCACTTAAGTTTGCTTGTGTAAGATTAGCGTGATAAAAATTAAGATAATTTCCTTTTATATCTGATAAATTGGCTTTTGTAAGATCTGCACGAACAAATGAGTTTTTCTCAAACTGCGAAATTCTACAAAAATCATTTGCCATCATTTCACACATATAAAAATTATTACTAATCAAAGATACTCTATTCCAGCTACAATCTTTAAAAGATGAATTACTAAAAACTACACTATCAAATTCACAATCATTAAAGCTAAAATCATCAATTTTGCTAGATTTTAGATTCCCATTAATAAACTTAATATCACTCATACTACTTTGAGTAAATTCAATACTATTCGCATTTAAACGTGATAAATCACTATTTTGGATCTTAGATTTTATAAAAGACAATGATTTCAGCGATGCACTAACAAAGCTACATTCAATAAAATCAACATTACTAAACTCACAATCTGAAAAACTTACTTTTGAAAAATTACACTTTTCAAATATACAATCATCAAAAACCAACTGTTTAAAAGATGTAGCTTGAAAACTACTGTCTGAAATACGGCATCCAGATATAGTACTTTTAGAGATTACTTTTGCTACAAAATCTATGTCATTTAATACAAGTGAGTCTATTTTTTGATCTTTTATACTCTCATTATTGGAAAATATATTATCTTGTTTACTCTGTTCTTGATTCATCAATTTCCCTCACACTTTGTGCATCTTTAGCGGTTTCAAAGTTACTCTTAACTAAATTCCTATCAAAAATAGTCTGACCTAACTTTGCTTGATAAAAATTAGCTTCATATAGATTTGATTCTGTAAATACAGCCTTACTTAAGTTTGATTGATAAAAGTTAGCTTTAAGCAAATTTGAATTCTCAACTAAGCATCCCGATAAATTACATTTTGAAAAGATTATTTTTTTTGCTAAAACCTTATTAAATCTCTGTTCTGTCAAATCACACTTTTTGAATATTGAACTATTCATTTCAACACTTTCTAATGTGTTATCTTTAAAAGTTGAGTTAGAAACTTTTATACCTTGATGAAAATTTATTTGTTCAAAATTACTATTTATAATCTCAGAGTCATTAACTTGAAAACCAGACACTATAGCCTCACTAAAATCAACATCTGTGAGAAAACTTTTTCGAATATTAATCTTTTTAAGACTAGCGCCTCTTAGATTACTATATAATAACTTTGTGCTAGAGAAACTAACACCATCTAAAAAACTAGATGGTATATTTATAAATTCAATATTACTGTTTGTAAAGTTACTATTATTTAATATAATTTTCTCAGCGTTAACTTTATTAAATACAACTTTATTAAATACACTCAACTCTACGCTACATTGACTAAGTTCTGCTAAAGAAATATTGCAATCATCAAAACTACAAGTGTTTATAAAAAACTTATAAGCAGTAAGATTTGATAAATTTGTTTGTTTAATTATTACATTTTCAAACTTAGCATTCGTAATGTTAGATCCTGTAAACTTACTCTCTCTAATAGATACACTTTTAAGGTTTAAATTTTCACAAATACTATTTGAAAAATCAGATGATAAAATGCTTAGATTTTCAAAAGACACATCTGTTAACTTAGCATCTCTAAAACTAGTTTTATCTATAATACTTCTATCAAAGATAGTCCCCTCTAATCTGGCATTTTCAAATTTAGCATCTGTCAAATCACAATCAGAAAAATCATAGCTCCTTAGATCTTGATTTGAGAAATCTCTACCCACACAGTTTTTATCCACCTCATTTTCGGCTTCAACCTTTTCTGACTTATACTCAGAATCTAAAATCATTTTTGCAATTCTATCAGCACTTTTTTTTAAGTCATCTTCAGGAATTTCCTTTAATTTATCTTTTGGAAGTATCGCCTTTAGTTTTTCTAGCTGTTCAGAAATCATTTGTGGCAATCTTGCTGCACTTTGCTTAATGCTAGTGTTAGCATTTTGGACTTCTGATATTTTTTTATATAAGTCAACATTTGAGACTTTATTATTCAAATCTGATATTTTTTTATCCACAAAACCTTTTATAGCTTCAGAAATTGATTTTCCTTGTGTTTTACCATCAATTATGTCTTGAATCTCTTGAGGTGGCTTATATGACTTATGTTTTTCAATATACTCACCGTATTTACTTTTTACTTCTGCTATTTTTTGTTCTGCTTTTTTCTTGGCTTCAGCAATATCTGGAGAAACTTTAACTTTTGGCTTCGTTATTTTCTCTTTTATTTCTGGTTTTTTAATATCTAGTTTTTTTTCTACCTTAGAGGGCTTCTCTTGTTCATATGGATCTACTATAGATATGCTTTCTATATTAGAATTCTCCTGATCCAATACATCAAGTTGTCCATGCGAAATAACCAGTGCGATATTCTTAGTCGGGAAAACCCATAAAACATCAGCTTTTAAGTCTAATTCTTTATTCTTATCCGTATTTATCTCTTTATAAAATGCCTGTAGCTTTTTCGCAGGTAATGAGTAAGCTCTATACTCAGTATCATAATCATCTTTAATATAGAAAGATTCTCCCCACTTAAGCTCATCTTCTAACTGTTGATCTTTCGGTGCTAATTGAAAAGCAGTTTTATCGCAGTCATCTGGTAATGCAGGCCATTTTTCAAAAAGCCATTTTTTATCAAAAGTTCCTTTTGGTTTCTCATAGCTTTCACTATCTGGATTTAGCGGTAAAAAATCCTGCTTTAATGCCGATTTTTCTGACTCTAAAATTTTAAAACTATAGCTTTCTATATTCTGATCATCACAGTATATAAAATACTCTTGATATTTTCTTAAAATACCATTATCAAATATAACATTGTTTTCTGTAAAATATTTTAGTATATCGCTTAAATCTTGTTTGTCTAACCATTTGTTACTATCTAGATAAAAGCCTGAATAGATAGAAATATTTAAAAAGAACTTTTTCTTATCCCATGTTGTTTTTTTTGCAAAAAGAAAGTGATTTGGTACTTCAACTTTCATAATATTCCTTAAATCTTATAAAGAAACTGTAACTCTTCCATTTGATGTCAATACTGTAGTAATAACTAACGGATTATTTGAACCACGAATCTTTCCCATAATCGAGAGTTTTAATTTAGATGAATCAGTTAAATCTGATTCACCTTTAATTACTCTATCTACCAAGAACCTTGGCTCATATATAGAGATAACATCTTTAATTATTGATTCTATTTTATTTGATTCCAGATTATAAAAATCTGGAACACCATAATTATCAGATAATTTAACATTACCTTGCTTAGTATTTAGAATAAAACCAATATGATCTATTATGGACTCCGTTAGATCATACTCACTAAATTCTTTAAAACGAGAAACTTTACCTGATTCCCATGCACTAAGCCTCTCAAGAAGTCTAAGTCTATGCATACAGATTTATATAGTTCCCCAATCGTAACTCATTTGTTTATTATGAACTGTATCTTGCTCTTCTAACTTCTCATATGATATTTCAACTTCTACACGAACTGGTTTTGATGCATTATCAGAATCATGTGCATCTGGTAACACTCTTTTTACACTACATACTATCCCACCAGTAGCTTTAATTACATAAACAGTTTTCTGAACACCGGTTTTATCTAATATAGGAAATGAAAAAGTAGCTTCTGTTATATTGTCTCCTGTTAAACATGCTTGCTTTAATTCGGCCTCATATGATCCCATATGCGTTCTAAATTTAATTGGTGCCGGTTTTGCGATTGATCCAGTCCCTCCTTGCACACCTTGTGCATTAACAGCCATTGAGATATTTTGCTCAAACCTAGTGATCAGTATTTGTTGAGAAAACTCAGGTTTTAACTGCATAGGATCACTAATTGCGCCATTTTTCTCTGTTGTTAGTTTTAAAAATGCAAAATTTGCCATTTTATTTCTCCTTTTACGATTGATTTATTGTTTATCTAGTTTCCCAACTAAAGATAAAGTAAAACTAGCACCCATATATTTAAAATGGGGCTTAATACTAAGCTTGACTCTGTACCAGCCAGGCTCACCTTCTACTGAAGCCACTCCAATATGTGCCTCTCTAAGAGGACATCTATTTTTAACGTCTGCTAAAGGATTCTCCATATTTACAACATATTGATTTATCCAATCATTTAACCCTTTCTCTAAATCGCTTTTTTCTTTCCAGCTACCAACATTTTCTCTTTGTAAAACTTTTATATAGTGAGAAAGTCTAGATATGATAAATAAATACGGAAGTTGGCCACCAAGCTTGTAATTAGTCTCAGCTTCTCTACCCTCATCAGTATTTGGGAAAACTTTAGGCTTTTGACATGAGTTAGCTGAGAAAAATACAGCACTGTCACTACCTTTTCTCATCCCTAAACTAATAAATCCTAGTTCTGATAGTTCATATTCTCTTCTTTCAGAAATCAAAACTTCTGTTGGTATCTTTGTTTGAGTTTGTCCTAAAGATTTAAAGTTATATATTGGAAGATTCTCTACAGCACCACCACCTTTAGGACCTATGATATTAGCTGCCCAACGATATTTCGCAAAGCTATCATGAGCCCTACTTGCTAAAGTAAAGCATGAATTACCCCATAAGAACTTATTATGACTTTCTGAAACATCTTCAGTATAATCAAAGCTTTTAGTTTTTACAGTATCTTCACTATACGGTAATCTTAATAAAAACTTAGGACAAGTAAGGCCTACATAACGAGAATTCTCTGACTCTCTAAAACTATTCCACTGTGTATACTGTGGCATTTCAAAAATACTACTAAGATCATTTAAGTTAGGCAACTTAGTAAAACAATCTATTCCAAAAAACTCCGGAGCAACAGATGACAAGAATGGTGCGTGAGACATTGCACTTATACTTGCTATATTCTCAAGCAACCCAATATCTATAGCACTTTGAGTAAAACTATAGTTACCAACAATTGACGCATATGGTTGACCACCAAACTGCCCATACTCTCCCGTATAAACTAATTTATATAGTGCTGATTTTGTTATTTCAGGAACATCTTCAAAATCTTCTACCAACTCATCTTTAGTAGCATTTAAAATATTAACTTTTATATTTTCTCTAAAGTCAGTATTATCAACTAAGTATTTTAGTGACCTCCATGTTGATTCAAGCTCTTGAAACTCTTCATTATGCAATATTTGATCAACTTGCTTAGATATTTTCTTATCTAACTCAGCTAGCATTCTATTAATTAGTAAACTTGAAATTTTTTCATCTTCAAACTCAGGTTTGCAAATTTCATCGACTAATGCTTTTAGACCAAGCTTAGCAATATTTGCTGTATTTTCTTCTGCAGATAGGTTTGATACATCAAGTAATTCATAAAC
This sequence comes from Francisella sp. 19S2-4, assembly GCF_036281795.1. NCBI lineage: Bacteria > Pseudomonadati > Pseudomonadota > Gammaproteobacteria > Thiotrichales > Francisellaceae > Francisella > Francisella sp. 19S2-4. Next base: position 14,742 of record NZ_JAWUZH010000001.1, on the reverse strand, counting down.
TAGCCCTTCATTTAAATCAACTTTAAATTCTTCCAAGACTTTTTCTTTCACTTCAGACATTCTACTTATCCTCTTCTTTATAAGCTAATTCTTTTATTAACTGTTCTTTTGCTGTAGGATCCTTCATAATTGCAGCTAACTTTTTCTTGAATTCTGGAACATTTCCCAATGGACTTTTAAGAGTCTTTAGAGCATTTCTTAATTCAATTAACTTTGCTAGGCTAGGCACTTGTTTCACAATGCCATCAGGTGAAAAATCAGATAATGATTCAAACTTTAAATTAACAGGAAGTTGATTTTCTTCATCATCTTGTTCACCAGTTAATTTATTAGCCACATTGATAGATAAATCTAATTGCTGCTCTTTTAAAACATCATTAAAATTATCTTTATTAACATCTATAACACTTCTTTCAGAAAGAGGAGTATTATCATGTCCTGATTTAAACTTACCAATGACTAATGTTTTCATTGGTAACTCTACACTTTCTTCAACATTTCCTGTTGCAGCACGATAGACAATATTAATCCTTTCCTTAGGTGCAATCGAAATATCTTTACTCATTTCAAGCTCTCTCCTTAAATACTTATTAAATTATTTTTAAATTTTGCTGTAAAATTTAATTGCTTTTATATAATTTTTAATTACCTTACTTAATAATTGTTTCATATTATAATAATTTTTACAAAAAAATAAATTCAAATTATCTTAAATTAATAAAAACATAAAATTCATGTAAAGTGATGAGATAAAGATTTAAATGACTTTCTACTTACTTATTTCATAAGAAAATATTGTTCTTAAATTCGTTAGTATATATAAAAAATAAGCTAAAGCTTTATATTAAACGATAAATGGACTAACTACTAAAGTAGCTGTAATGCACAAGAAACAAATAAAAACTTATAATCCTAACATTTAAAAATAATTAATGCAGATTATACTTATAATCTCCCTATACTAAAGTTTTAAAGTTTAATGGATAAGAAATATCAATATCATGATTTAGAGCTATTGGATTGCTTGTATATACTGACTTTATAGGTGGCGAAGATAGTTTACGCCTAGGCATTGGAAGCGCAGTGGCATAAATATTATAATCATCACCGCACTCTACTTCACCTACACTAACTCTAGTTTGCCCTGAGAAAGCTATATTCTTGTACTCTTGATCTTTTTTGGTATTAATCATATTAAATACCACTCTGTCTTCATTATTATAAACGCTTGGCTTAATACTTATATAAACATTACAAAGACTATCATCTGCAAAGCTGACTATTGGTAATACCGCTAAAGCTAATAATAAAAGTATATATTTAGATATTTTCATTACTTATATTTTTTTTTGATACATGCACAAGTAAGATGTTACCATGAATAAATATAAAGAAATAGTAAAATAAAAACTATATCTTTAAGGTTAAAGAATGTCTAGTTATCATCGCTTTTGCTAAGATATTCTGCTGTTTTTTGTGGAAGCTTATACGCCATATAACCAGCATCTCCAACAGCAAAACCTACAGCAGCAAGTGGTGCTACAACAATATTAACTATATCACTATCTCCTGAATGATGTTCACCATTATATAAAATAGCTTCAGTTTTAGCTACTCCTTCAAATACACCAACAAATGCGCCTATTGGAGCCATTGCTATTGATGTTATCCCTATACCTACATTAGTAACCGGCTTAACAATAATACTATCGAAAATATTACCATCTTTAGTATCAGAATCTTCTGTAGAATCTATATTATTTGTAGAAGAAGATTTATCAGAATCTCCATTAGATAAACCATAGTTAAATAGTGTAAAAAAAACAAATATACAAAATATTAGTTTTTTAGTCATAGTTTTTTTATCCTTTCGCATATTGAAAATACTGTTAAAAAAATTATTAGAATATTATTATAATTTAACAGTTTTATTCTGCATTAAAGTTTTTATATTTTCAAAGAATTTATTACTTATTCAGAACTATTTAATAAAAATATTTTAGCTAGATAAAACACAAAAGTAGCTTTAAATCAAATATTCTACGCTAACTCTAATACAGGAGGAGGAAATGAAGCACTTGAAACTTCATATCCAATTGAATTACTAAAACCTGTTGAAATTAAACCAAATAGTATTACTGCTGTTAATATTGTTTTTTTCATTTTAATCACCTCTTTTATAAAGTCGAATCTTATGTATCATTTTATGCAACACTTTCCTTGCTGTAAAATATATAAATTTTATTATTTTAATAAGAATATCTTATAATATATAAACTATTATAACTTTCAAAGATATCTATCGCATTGAGTTTAATGTCACTAAAACTTCAAAAATTTAATTTCTTCAGATAAAACAAATAGTAATAAACTCATGCCTGAATAAGTTATAAAAATAACAAAATTTGGGATTATATTAATATGCAACCTTATAGAAATATTATTAATAATTTAAACTTACATAATCCCTTTATATATGTTTAAATTTCCTTTTTTTATCTTTATAGCTATGATGTTAACTCCATCACCGGTGATGGGAAAGATTCACTTGATACTTCACCTTGAATTCCATAACTTAGCCCAGTCGAAACTAAACTCCAGACTACAACTGTTGTTAATATTACTTTTTTCATTTTGAGATTTTTCTTTAGAAACTTAGAAATTTTATGGTGCTAATTGTAGTCCCTATATAAATAAAAATAAAATATATATACCTTATACAGTATATAAGTATAACTTATATAAATCACTTAAAGTATAATTACCAAAGAGAGTAATGATAATAAAGATCTTAAACAAAAGCATAATAATTTTTTTTAAAACCTTAGTAAAAAGAAAGATGAGAATTTGGTATTAAAAATAAATTTTGATTATAATATTAATTGTCATAATAGTAATGGAGAAATATCATGCAACTAGATAACAAAGATAAAGTTTTTGAAATTTAAAATAAAATATTAGAAACAGAGATGGCTGGTGTCGTAAGATATACACACTATTCACTTATGATAATTGGTCACAATAGAATACCAATTGTAAGCTGGATGCAAGCACAGGCAAAGGAAAGCTTAACTCATGCTACAGAAGCTGGTGAAATGATTACTCATTTTGATGGGCATCCTTCCTTAGAAATTGCCGATTTAAGTGAAACGTATCAACACAATATTGATAATATCCTAAGAGAAAGCCTAGAGCATGAGAAAAAAGCTCGAAACTATTATTATGAGTTACTAAAGCTAGTAGAAGGAAAATCAATCTTACTAGAGGAATACGCTAGAAAACTAATAGTAGAAGAAGAGACTCATATCGGTGAAGTTGAAAAAATGCTTAAAAAATCTTATTAATAAAAACTAAAAATCATATTCTGAAAATCTAGTATTACCTAAATCTACTTCTGTCTAAATACATTCTATAATTGATTTATTCATAATGTTTTACCTTAAGTAATTGAATCTTATAATTAATATAGCAAGAAAATTCATAAAATTATTTTGCTGTAAAAATAAATAGCAATACTAATATAAATATGAGATATTAGAATACAAGAAAATATTATATTAACCATTTATGCAACGACGTAACTATTTAATGTCAATGATGATGCTCAACCTAGGCACTGTTGTCGAGGTTGGGCTTAAATGGTTACAGGAAAGCGCATGTAATTAATTTAATCCCCAATACCAGTGCCTAGGAAAGTTAAGGTTTAGTCCTCTAAACCGATTTCTTAAGCGCTAACCAATAAAATAGGTACTGGTATGACACGATATTATAATAGTTTTTCCCAACAAATCATTGTATTAAAATTTGGAAGTTCAATATTAAAATCTTTTGCAGACTATAGATACGTTATTGATGAAATAAAACGTTTTATTGATAAAAAGTATAAAGTTATCGCAGTAGTTTCAGCAATCGGTAATACTACTAATAATCTAATAAATGAGCAACTCAAATACTCTAATCAAAAGCTTAATACTAATACAAAATCTTACGCTCTATTTCTTGCTACAGGAGAACTTCAATCTGCCGCTTATATTACATCTAAATTACAAGAAGAAGGTTTTAAAAGCGATCTTATTGATAATCCAATCATTGCTGAAGGTAGCTATGATGAGGCTAATCCTATTGATATTTATGAGAATCTCTTTAACGAAAGCTTTAATAACAATCAAGTTATAGTTGTTCCTGGATTCATAGCTAGTAATAGACTTAATGAAACTTGTCTTTTAGGAAGAGGAGGCTCAGATCTAACTGCTTTATTTATTGCACATAAATTAAAAGCACGATGTATTTTATTAAAAGATGTTGATGGTATTTATGAAGATGATCCTAAATTATATCCAAAAGCTAAACGTTTAAATCGTTTAACATACGATTATGCCATCAATAAAGTTACTCAAGCAGTACAAAATAGAGCAATAATTTGGGCTCAAGAAAATTATCTGGCTTTTGAAATTGGAGCTATCAACAGCAATAGCTATACAACATTAGGAGCTTTACAAAATAGTTTCATCAACTCTGATAATGATAGATTTTTTAAACATAGTGCATAGTGAAATAAATTATTAAAAATCAAACATACAATAATGTATAAGGAATAAAAATGAAAACTCATATTTTAGGATTACCACGCATAGGTGAAAAACGTCAATTAAAATTTGCTTTAGAAAATTATTGGCAACAAAAAATTTCCAAAGATGAATTAATAAAAATAAGCAACAAAATAAAAGAAAGTAACTGGCAATTACAAGCACAGAATAATTTAGATTTTGTGACTGTTGGAGATTTTTCTTGGTATGATCAAGTACTTGATACAAGTATATTATTTAATGTTATACCTAAAAGATTTAACTTTGAAAATGAGGATGATCTTAACACTTATTTTTGTATAGCTCGTGGCCAAGCACCTAATAAGAGTCCGCAAAGACCAAGTGCTATGACAAAATGGTTTGATACTAATTATCACTATATTATCCCAGAGCTAGCATCTAATCAGAAATTTGATCTTAACTCTAAATGGCTTATAGATGAAATAAAACATGCCCAATCACTAGGTCATAAAGTTAAACCAGTTATACTAGGTCCTCTAACATTTTTATATCTAAGTAAATGTTCTGATAAAGATTTTAACAAACTATCTTTATTAGAACCGCTATTGATACAATACCAGCAACTAATTAAATTATTAAAAGATCATAATATAGAATGGGTACAAATAGATGAGCCTATACTTGTTCAAGATATAACTGATGAATACAAACAAGCATTTATCAAAAGTTATCAGACTTTAAAAAATAATAATATAAAAATACTTTTAACAACTTATTTTGGTGAAATAGATGATTATTTAGATTGGTTAAGCGATCTACCAGTTGATGGTATACATCTTGACCTTAGCCATCATTCAATAGATCAAATCAGTAAATTTATTAATAAATATACAGAAAAGAAAGTAGTTTCTTTAGGGATTATTAACGGTAGAAACATATGGAAATCTAATTTTGAGAAAATAGTTAATGATTTTGAAAAAATAAACTTAAAACATACAAATAATATATGGATTAGCAGTAGCTGTTCTTTATTACATGTGCCTTATAATCTTGAACTTGAAACAACTTTAGATCCTCAAATTAAAGATTGGTTAGCTTTTGCAAAACAAAAAACCCAAGAAATTGCAGATATCAAATACATCCTAGAAAATCCAAAAGAAGAAAAAAGCATCAGCTTAATTCAAAAAAATAGTAGTTCAATTAAATCACGTAAAGAATCTCAATTAACATTTAATGATAATGTTAGAAATATAATTAACTCTTTAACTAATTCTGATTTTGAGCGTAAATCTAAGTTCTCTGAACGTATTAAATTACAACAAGAAGAACTTAATTTACCTATATTACCAACTACAACAATAGGATCTTTTCCACAAACAATAAAAATTAGAAATATTAGGAAAGATTATAAAACTGGCAAATTAACAAGTAGTCAGTATGAGGATTTATTAAAAGAAGAAATAAAAGAAACAATAAAAATTCAAGAAAAAATTGGTTTAGATGTACTTGTCCATGGTGAGCCTGAGAGAAATGACATGGTAGAATATTTTGGTCAAAACTTAAGTGGCTTCGTAGCTACTGCTTTTGCTTGGGTTCAAAGTTATGGTTCTAGATGTGTTAAGCCTCCTATAATTTATGGTGATATTGAACGTAAACAAGCTATTACAGTTGAATGGAGTAAATACTCACAGTCACTAAGTGATAAATATGTAAAAGGTATGTTAACAGGACCAATTACTATTCTTAGTTGGTCATTTGTTAGAGATGACATCCCACTTGAAGAAACTGCTAAACAACTTGCTATAGCATTACGTGATGAGGTTAATGATCTTGAACAAGCTGGAATAAAAATTATCCAAATTGATGAACCTGCATTTAAAGAAAGATACCCATTAAAACAACATAAAATACCATCTTACATATCATGGGCTGTAAATTGTTTCAAATTAGCATCAAGTGGAGTTGCTGATACAACTCAAATCCACACACATATGTGTTACTCAGCATTTAATGATATTATTAATGAGATTACTCTACTGGATGCCGATGTCATAACAATTGAATGTGCTCGTTCAGATATGGATCTACTTAATGCATTTAAAAAACATCATTATCCAAATCAAGTAGGTCCTGGAGTATATGACATACATAGTCCTAATATCCCTACAGAAGAAGACATCTATGTAAAAATAAAGGAAATATTAAATTATATTCCTGCTTCACAACTATGGATAAACCCTGATTGTGGTTTAAAAACACGATCATGGGAACAAGTAATACCATCTCTACAAAATATGGTAGATGCTACTATCAAACTTAGAGATGAATTTAAAATAATTAATTAAAGGCAAGGTAAATATGAGCAATCTACCATGTAAATTAAGCTTTGAATTATTCCCTACAAATAAGCAGTTTGAAAATAATAAGATATCAAACACTATTCAAAAATTAAAAGAATATAATCCTAGTTATATTTCTGTAACTTTTGGTGCTGGTGGATCTGAGTCTTATAAAAACTCAAAAAGCTTAATAAAATATCTACGTGAAAGTAATATAGAAGTAGTACCACATCTTACATGTTTCCACTTAAATAAACCTCAAATATTTAATATGCTACAATATTTTATTAGTTTAGGTATTAATAAACTTATAATTGTCCGCGGAGATATCCCAAAAGATATAAGAAATTATAAGGTTTGTTTTAATTATGCCTATCAACTTATAGATTACATAAGGCAAATAAGTGGAGATTATTTCCATATTACAGTAGCTGCTTATCCTGAGTTTTATCCAGAATCAAAAACTCTAGATGAAGATATAGACAACCTTAAACAGAAGATTGATGCTGGAGCTAATCATATTATAACCCAATATTTTTATAGCATTGATGCTTTTTATCATTTCCAAAAAATGTGTATTGATAATGACATAAAAGTTCCAATAACTGCAGGGATTATGCCAATTGCTAATTATCAAAAATTAAAAAAATTTTCCTCAATTTGTCAAGCGGATATACCAAAATGGTTGGACAAACGTTTAGCAGAGTATCAATATAATTCAGACATTTTCAATAATTATTCATGTGATATAGTTACTAAACTATGCTATGGATTAATTCAGATGAAGATACATGGCTTACATTTTTACACACTAAATCAAGCTGAAGCTTCTGAAAATATTATAAAAAAACTATTACAATAATTGTTTATACAGCTTATTTAACTGACTAATCTAAAATAGTGAATCTAAAAAATTGTAGAGTATATGGATAACTATTTATTTAGAATAATTTAATAAAATACATCAACCAATTTTCACCTCACTTTCATCACACAAACTTTTCACTATATCCTAAGATATTGCCAAACATTATTAGATATTAAAGTTATTGTAAGCTGTGTCTAATTACTAATATTTTTAATCAAAAAGAGCTATAATTATTTTTAAGCTACTTTTTGTAATCCTATTTTAAATATGAATTCTAGATCTATTGGCTCAATTTTTCTTATAATTGGTACGACTACTGGTGTCGGTATGTTATCACTACCTTTAGTTGTAGCTGCATGCGGCTTTACCACTGCAATTATACTCTTAATCTTGTCATGGAGCATTATGTATATTGCAGCTATAAAACTTTTAAATACTTGTGCTGAACATCCTATTGGTGCTAATTTCACATCAATTATGTACTCAAAAGTACCAAAGCCATACTTAATATTTTTTACTCTTATCTACTTACTTTTCTTTTATTCAATGCTTTCAAGCTATATTTCTCAGGGCTCTTCACTTTTATATAGTATAGATGGCGTGAATAATTTAAATGAATCACAAGTTGGAATATCTTCAATTATTTTCATACTAATATTTGGAGCTTTAATATTTAGTTATAAAGCTAGTGACTATACAAATAGAATTCTTGTTATTTTAAAATTTATATTTTTTATAATAGCCGTAGTAATTATGTTATTTTATATAAATACTAATTATTTAAGTGATGCTCCTTCAGGAACATCCGCAATCATATATGCTTTTCCAACTATTTTACCAGCATTCGTCTTTCATAGTGTAATCCCTTTTGTTTATGAGTATCAAGAAGGTGATGTTAAACGTATAAAAAAAGATATATTAATAAGTAGTGTAATAGTTTTAATTATTTATATAATATGGATTTTTGCATCTTTAGGAGTAGTTCCTCAACATAATACATATAGTTTTCATAGTCTCTTTTTATCAAATAACTATACACCAAGTGGCTTAATACAAGAGATTAATGCAATATCAAAATCAAACACGCTAGAAGTAGCACTAAATCTATTTATTCACATTGCAATAATAACATCCTTTATAGGTGTTAGTATATCTTTGGCTCATTACATTCGTGATCTATTTAATAAATATAATAAACACTTAAGCAATTTAATTTTAGTACTAATATGCTTTATTCCTCCATTAATGTTTACAGTATTATGCCCTGCGGAATTTATTCTTGTGCTACAATATGCGTCTATATTTACTGTCATAATATTTATTTATACCCCAATGTTTCTTAGTACAAAAACAGATCTTAAAGTATATTTCTCCCATACATATATGGTATCTATGGGGAGTGTGATTATACTATTTGAAATCTTCAATCTATTCTACGAAACAAATCCTTTTATGGGGTTATAATTTTAAACTTTCAATAAAATTTAATATTCTCAACCAAGTATTAATGCTTAGAAAGTAGCCATATTGACCTTTTAGATGCTTTAATAATATTTATTTTTAATAACATAATATAACAAATACGCTAATATGTTTTTTGATGTCAGAAAATACGATTATGATATATTAAATTTTCTAAAAGAACTTACCTTCTTCTATTTAGAAGAAAATTAAATTTTATGAAATAAGAATATGGTGCGGGGCCGGAATTAATGTATAAGCCTCAAACCTTTTATTATCAATGCACTAAAATATAACATACAATCTTAGTATGTACTTTAGTATGTACTTTGCTCAAAGTGACCCACCTATTTTTGGTATTTTTATTTAATATGCTAACTGCATTACTGGAGGTGGGAAAGAACTACTAGAAACTTGAGTTGCTATATCATAACTAAAACCAGTTGAAACTAAACCTAAAGTGACTGTTGTTGATAATATTACTTTTTTCATTTTGATGATCTCTTATAATGCATAAATTTTATACTGCTATTATGACCTTTGATTTATTTAAAGTTAAATATATAGTTTTTATGAATACGATAAGATTAAGTTATGTAAAGGGTTTTATATTTACGTCTAGTTAGTTCTTTTTATAATATCTCGGAGAAACTCCTTTTTTATAGCGTTCGAAAACCTAAAAAGTAGTGGTTATGTCATGGTTACTCTTTACTTGTTAGTTCTTCTAAACTAGGTACATTTTCATTTATATTATTTAGATCTATTTCTCCGTATGTTCTCTTATCCCATAGCTTGAGTTTTGATATTGTATTAATTGCTTGTATTTTTTCTCCCATAGTAGATTCATCACTATCAATAATGTCATCTAACTTATTTAGATAAGTCTCTCTAGTTCTTAATGTACCTAATAACTCTCTTTTTCTTACATTATTAATGAAAGCTATTATTTTCTTATTCTTCATGAGCTTACTAGCTTCATTCTTTATAGTGTCATACTCCATATTCTCACAATCATAAGCCATCATATAAGCTTCCATTTGATATTCACCTAAAAGAATTTGCTTACAAAACTCTAATTGTTTAGCTGTTAAATCTGTTTTCATTGCTTTTATACCCATGTGTAAACCTTGTCATTTTTGCATTACAAATGTCAGGTTAAATTTTAATAAAAAATATAGCTGTATTGCTTATATAACATACATATTAGTAAATTAAAAAGTTTAAGAATTACCCCCATTATAAGAAGTTAATAAGATTCCTGTTAAATTTGTAAATTAATGACTTAACTATCACACTATAACCCACCCCATGCTGACTAGCTGTGTTCTTTAGAGTTTGTAGCTCATTTTCATCAATTCTTACATTTATAGGTGTCGTTTTACTTTTAAACTCTATAGTATGGTTTTCTTCTCTCATCTCATTATTCCTAAGTCTTGTTCTACTATTTCACCATTAGCTACTTTATATATCTCACCAGTTCGTTTATCTCCAAATACAAAGCTAGTATCACTAGTTCTAACAATATATTTAGTCTTATCAAACCAGTTATATAAAGCCATTGGTTGAGTCTCTGCATTGGTAGGTAATTTATAACCACACTCCCAAGCTATTTCTCTCATATTCTTCATATTTAACCTTTATTTTGTATTACAGTTGCAAGTGTATGTAGTGCAATTTGTATTACTTTTGATGTTATATGTAGTATATATTTAGATGAATTTGTAGGATTTTGGAAAGTTTAATATATATCGTTTACACAACTTATATTAATCATGATTATTACTTATACATTCGTTATTAGTAGCATAATAATTTTTAATAATCGAACTATAAGACGCTCTAGTTTTATTTGACAGCTTAGTGGTTTTTAATTCTGTTGTAAGGAATTTACATATAGATGTCTTTAAGTTACTAGATATTGGCACTATATAACTAGCTTGTTCTATAATTCCATCATTAGTTTTTATAGTCTTTGCGGGATTTAATGGTAACAGTGCTATCTTTGCTTTATCTAAAAAAATGAAGTACATATAATCATTATCTTTAAGTAAAAAAGAAATTTTATTATTCTTCTGTATATTGCTTATTACTGAATTCTTGATAGAAGTTTTTATTTGATTATCAATATAAGTAAATATTAGCAAAGTTGTAAAAGGTATTAAAAAACTAAATAATAATATAAGAGTAGTTTTAGAATTTTGTTTTTTACTAGTGGCAGACATTTTTAAAGCATCTTTTTTTATGTTCTTATTTGACATATCGATTCCAGAGAAAAAATATGTGACTATAAAAAAATAACTAAACAGTATTACTACAGGCCATGTAAAAAATTCCTTAGAGGATGTATACATAAGTAATTGAAAAAAATACAGAATATAATCTATAAAACTAATATTTATATAATTATTAATTCCATAATACTTTGTAAAACAACTAATATAAAATGCTCCCATCAAAAATGCTATACTTGAAAGCCCTACAACAGGTTTTAACGAACTAAAGATATTAGAAAAAAGCTTATTCATAGAGGTTCGTATTTCTTTAGAAACCTTATACCCTTCTGTTTTTAAACAAATTATATCTTTAGTCGATCTAAGGAGCTTTATTAAAGCAATATATAATGATTTAAGCTTTCCACTACATTCTCTAGATTGATTAACAAAATTAAAAAAGTCATATAATACTATAGTTGTAAGAATAGATAAGAAGAATCCTAAAACAATACCAATGAGAGCATTAAAAAATATCACTATTAACATTAATTCGAGAGAGTTATTTATATAGTTGGTTAATATATCTTATCAATAATCAACAACCTAAGCCCAACACTAACCTTTAACTATTCTAATCTTTTACTAGCTATCAACTCTCTAAGCCATATATTAGCCTTATGTTTACCGTTACTTTCTTTTTGATGCTCTAATACAGTTTTATTAAATTCTTTCTGATAGATTTCTTTATATTGGCTAAGTATCTCTCTTTTAGTCTTATCACTTTCAAAATAGGTCATGGTATCTATAAATTTATAGTCTAAGAAACTAAGATTAATATCTCCTAATATTTCATTTATCAAAGTGTATTTATTCATCTGCTTATCTCCTGTTCATACTTTGAACATTTTTGTGAACATTACCGTGAACAGATGTTCATTTTCTTGTTCATTTAGGGATCTGTGTTCACGCTATAATGAACATGATTTTTAGTGTTTGTTCACGTTTTGTTCATCTATATGTTCATACATCTACATACTAAAACCATTATAAATAAAGGCTTTTAATGTTTATGTTTTGCTTATGTTCATTATTTGTTCATTAATATGTTTTAGATAAAATAGCCATGTTCACGGTTCATCAACTCTAAGACACGATATAAAATGAACAAGTTACTTTTTTAGATAATCTTTTTGCTTATTATGAGCTTGGATTATCTTATTTACCTTACCTACTGATATACCAACCTCGCTAGCAATATCTCTTTGAGTTAGTTTGCCTTCATGAAGATTTATAACCTCCTCTATAATAGATTGCTTAGCATTGGATACATTCCATACACCATTGACTAAATGAGCCTCTATTTCTTCTATTGGATTAGCATTGCGATTTTTGCCTATCTTGATAATAAACCTAGCTCCCTGCTCATTCTCATAGTCATTAGGTCGCTTTAAGCTAAGAACAGTATCTAACACATCTTGTTTAGCACTTGCACCCCGATTAGCTCCATTCTTACCCGCATGATCCACTATTAGCACGGTCTTATTTTTAGCTCTTAACTCCAATAACCAACTTTGAGTAAGTTTCCAAGCCTCTGTAGTATTTTCTTGTCCAGTTCTACATAAGCTAGATAGATTATCCAATATGATAAAATCAGCCCAGTCAGTTAAGTGTTTAATGGCTTGCTGTCCCTCTACTAGTGATATATCAGGCATTATTTGATTATCTTCCAAGGTATCACTACTTATTATTTTAAGGTTTCTATTATTGTTACACTCGGGTAACTTCTGTAGTCTGTCTCTAATCGACCTTAAAGGCATTTCACCATCTATAATAAGTACTTTCTTTGACTTAGTAGCTTTCCATCCCAAAAAGTCACTACCTGTTGATACTGCCCAAGCTATGCCTGTACTTACATGAGTTTTACCAACTCCAGCAGGTGCGTATATCATCACTAAATCTTTTTCTCTTATTAATGGCTCAAGCATGTAACTTTTTTCTTTTAAGTCCATATTGACAATGTCAGCCCAATCTAAAGCCCGCAATGGTTCTTGTTTTAAAATATTCTCATTATCTTCTATTGTTGTATATTCAATGTTACTCATTTCTTAAATTCTCTCTAGTACTCAAATAATCATTCCAGTCTGATAAACCTTTATCCATTTGCTCATCTGTCAATGGTGGTGGGTTTATATAAATACCTGGAATTGCTGCAGCAACCTCAATAGCTTTTTTCTCTCCTATACCGTGCTTATCTTTATCAGCCCATATATTTAATTCAGCATTAGGATATTTACTATAAAAGCTCTCTATGACATGAATATAGTTATTACAGTTAAATACACATATAACCGATATATCAGCCTTAAAATGCTCTACAAGGCTTAATACACTCATACCAGTAGCAAAACCCTCAACAAAGATAAAACTATCATTAGAGGATTTATTTAATATCAAACATGAGCCTTTAGCATGAGCATCTTTATAAAACTTCTTAAACCCATTTGTATATATCCCTTGTAAGCTCTGTATTTGATTATTAAAAGGTTCTACAGTACCAAAGCATGGAATTATCAAAACATCATTATATAAGCGTATTAATGGATGATTATTTATCTGTTTCTTTACTAAATAAGGGTGATCATCATTAGCCAATGGTAATGACTTATAAAAATCAGTTAATTTATTAGCTAAATCTTTTTTAGTATCTATTTCCTCCTGGTGTTTTCTTTGTCTAGCCTCTCTTTGCTTTCTTAATTCTACAAAGTCCTGTATCTCATATTTTGGTTTATCATTATCAATATAGGTATATTTATCGCCTGCCCAATCACCAAAGACATAAACATCATTATCTACCCTTTGAAGCCATAAGTTTTTATTATTGCCTTTCTTATTTTCATCATTAAATCTAATCCTATTTCCCACATCTATGCTATAATTAAATCCACTAGGCAATGAGTAACCGAGATTTGATACAAAAGTATTAAATTTATCTATATTCATTGTCTTACCCCACTAGTTTTCTACTTGGTTTTCTAGCTTCTACACCAATAGCAACAATTTCTTTAATATCTATAACTAAATCGTTATATTTAGGATTGATATATACCCCTACAAGCTCTTTAGTGGATATTTTTTTAAGCAAGACTATATTGTATTCATCTTGATAGTTTTTGATGATAGAGATGTTGTTCGGCTCGGCTTTGATTGATTTATCAAATAAGACTTTATCATTAAAAGACTGTTGAATAAATCTTTCAATTTCTATGAATAGGAATATTTTTGCTATTTTTAGTAAAAACTTAGCCTTAAATTGT
>NZ_JAWUZH010000019.1:0-42391 GCF_036281795.1 Francisella sp. 19S2-4 | reverse complement strand
TACTAATATCTGTAACATCTGTATTTTACAAAATATATCTAACAATTTGGGATATTAATTCAACAGTCTTTTTGATTTTTTAGTAACCATGGCTTACTTACAACTACCAAGCCTGTTCAGTGGTATACTGTAAAAGGTGGTAGTAAAACTTATGTTAATAAAATCATCAAAGAATTAAAGAATGCTAATGTAAAATTTGCTCCAATGGCAAAAATTGTATCAAGAACTGATAAAATCTCTATTACAGATAACCAAAATAATATTAATGAGTTTGATAAAGTTGTGTTTGCTTGTCATTCGAATGAAGTTCTTGAGCTACTTGATGATCCAAACCAAAATGAAAAAGAGCTAATATCTGCAATCAAATATCAACCTAACTCTGTTATATTACAT
Source organism: Francisella sp. 19S2-4 (assembly GCF_036281795.1). NCBI lineage: Bacteria > Pseudomonadati > Pseudomonadota > Gammaproteobacteria > Thiotrichales > Francisellaceae > Francisella > Francisella sp. 19S2-4. Next base: position 41,998 of record NZ_JAWUZH010000019.1, on the reverse strand, counting down.
ACAGATAATGCTATTATGCCAAAACGCAAAACTGCTTGGTCAAGTTGGAATTACCTAAGTGCTGAAACTAAAGATAAACGTAATGTTGTATCTCTAAGCTATTGGATGAACAATCTACAGCCATTAAATACAGATACAGATTACTTTGTAACAGTAAATCCAGATCAAAAACCAGATCAAAAGAAAATAATTAACGAACATATTTTTGAGCATCCTGTTTTTGACAAAAAAGCAATACAAGCTCAACAGCAAATTGATAAAATACAAGGTGTAAACAATACATATTTCTGTGGTGCGTATTTAAGATATGGCTTCCATGAAGATGGTATACTTAGTGCAGTAAATGTTGCATCAAAATTAGGAGTAGATACTCCATGGTAAAAGATTTTGTTTTAAGCTCAAAAGTCTACCATAAAAGACATCATCCCAAACAAAACTCTTTTAGATATAGATCTTACTATATAATTTTAGATATGCTTGACCTAATAAGTAACAAACCAAAAATCTTTAGTTTAAATAAACTAAACTTGTATAGCTTTTATGATAAAGATCATGGCTATCGAGATGGCTCAAACTGCATAAAATGGGCTATTAACTTACTCGAGCAAAATAACCTAGAGTATGACAATATTAAACTTATGACAATGCCAAGAGTTCTTGGCTATCTTTTTAATCCTGTAAGTTTTTGGCTTTGTTACAATCAAAATAAACTTATCGCCGTAATTGCCGAAGTAAATAATACCTTTAAAGAAACTCATAGCTATATTTGTCATAAATCTGGTCAAGAGATCACCGATAAATGTTGGTTTGAAGCAGAAAAAGATTTTCATGTATCACCCTTTTACCCTCGTAAAGGTTTTTATAAGTTTAATTTCTCATTAAATCTAGAGAATAACGCTAAGAACCAAGTTATTATAAGCTACTATGATAATAACCAATTACAGCTTGGTACAGCTATAACAGCACATACAAAACCGTTAACTAGTCTAAACTTAATTAAAGAATTTTTTAGATCTCCACTGTTAACTTTAAAAGTAATATATTTAATCCATTGGCAAGCTTTAAAAATTGTATTTAAACGCATTAAATATATCCCAAAGCCTGAGCAGAAAAATATTAAAGTTAGTGTGGCCAAACCAGTTTAAAGACTATGAAACACCTAAGCACTCAAACCATCTTCTTTGATAAAACATTTATTAACAAAATTTAATTTTGCAGCAATATTACCACAATATTTTTTTGGTAATATTTAAACAAGTTATAAAATTGGTATTTACAAAATGTTTGAAAAACTAGTAAAGAAAAATCTCCTCGAATCACTAAAAAAAATACAATACGGCGAATTACATCTAACTACTCCTGAAGGTGACACAATATTTACCAAAGGTGAAAAATCTGGTCCAACAGCAGATCTTAAATTTAAAGATTGGCGTACAGTTGTAAACTTAAAACTAAAATCTGATATTGGTTTCGCCGCTGACTACCGTGATGGCTATTGGGAAACTTCTGATCTAAAATCACTTATCTTTCTAGGCTTAGAAAATGAAGAGGCTTTTGGCCAATATATGAAACCAAACCTACTTTTCAAGTTATTACAAAAGCTTGGTTATTTAACTAAACGTAATAATATCAAGCAAAGTAAAAAAAACATCCATGCACATTATGATTTAGGTAACGAATTTTATAAATTATGGTTAGATAAAACTATGACCTACTCTTCTGCTTTATATAAAAATGCTAATGAAACATTAGAGCAAGCACAAATAAATAAATACCAAAATATTATTGATAAATTTGGTAAAAAAGAAGGTTCAATTATTGAGATTGGTTGTGGTTGGGGAGGCTTTGCTGAGACCGCTTTAAATAATGGTAACTACTCTGTCAAAGGTATTACACTTTCTCAAGAACAACATGACTATGCTAAAGAGCGTTTAACTGGTAAAAATGCTGATATAGTTATCGAAGATTATCGTATCCAAGAAGGCAAATATGATTATTTAGTTTCTATTGAAATGATCGAGGCAGTAGGTAGAGAATACTGGAATACATATTTTTCAAAGCTTAAATCACTAATAAAACAAGATGGCAAAATTATCATCCAAAGTATAGTTATTGATGACAAGCTTTTTGCTGACTATGCAAAAGGTACAGACATGATTAGAACTTTTATATTTCCTGGTGGATTCTTACCATCTATCGAACAAATAAATATTGAACTTGATAAAGTAGGATTAAAATGTATCAATAAAGAATTCTTTGGTAAAGATTATGCTAAAACTTTAGATGAATGGGACAAAAGTTTTATCAATGTAGAGCAAGATCTAATTAAACTTGGTTTTGATAAACGTTTTCAACGAATGTGGCGTTTCTACCTAAACTCATGCAGCGCAGCATTTACTCATGGTCGTATTAATGTTGCTCAACTGGAGATAGTCCATGCTTAGGAAACTACTAATAATAGTATTTATCAGTTTTCCACTTCTAGCTACTTCTAAACCTTTGTCTTTAGCGCAAGTAAAAAAACAAGAATCCCAGCAAGTAGGTAAAATACATTTTAAAAAATGGTTCTTTAGTATTTATGATGCAACTCTTTTTACCCAAAATGGTACTTTTAGTTGGAATAAACCATTTCTATTAAAAATTCACTATCTAAGAAATATTAGTGGCCAAATTATTGCTAAACACACTATACAACAGATCTACGAACAACACCCAATGGATGTAAATGATAATTCCAAAGAATATAGTGAAATATTTAACAAGCTAATTCCTAATGTAAAAAAAGGTTCTAACCTATATGGTTACATGGATTAAAATGGTAATGGTTATTTATATTCAGACTCCGGATTTATTGGTGAAATACCCTCTAAAAAACTTTCAAGATACTTCTTTGAAATATGGCTAAGTGATAGATCATCAAATATTAAGCTTTCGAAGCAACTAAGGGGATTATTATGAAAAAATTAATATACAAAATAGGAGTAATTATTATGGCATTAGGACTTTTTGGATGCTCTGCAGATATTTCTAGTTACAAAGGCGAAGGTCCAAAGCTAGATCTTCAAAAATATCTGCAAGGTAAAATAGTTGGTACGGGAATTATCCAAGATTATAAAGTAAAGTTATCAAAAAATTTGATTTCTCTGGTATTGCTAGCTGGGATGGTGATATTGGTACATTTGATGAGAATATGGTTTATTATAATGGTGAAAAAGATCATCGCATTTGGAAAATTAAAAAGATATCTGACAACTATTATGAAGGCACAACAGGAGATGTAATTGGCAAAGCTAAGATTTATGTCGAAGGTAATGCTATGAACTGGCAATATCAAATGAATATCCCTGTTGGTGATAAAAAATATAAAATTAGTTTTGATGACTGGATGTATCTAATGCATGATGGAGTATTAATAAACAAAAATACTTTCAAAAAATTTGGCATAACTGTCGGATCGCTAACACTATTTATGCATAAGGAAAATACTGGAGAGTAGTATGCAAAAATTTGCAAATAAAACTATATGGATAATAGGTGCTACAGATGGCATAGGCAAAGCACTTTTACAAAGGCTAGATAGCTCCATAGAAGCTAAGTTTATAATCTCTTCTCGTTCTGAAGAGAAGCTTCAAAATATAGCCAGCCAACTGAAAAATAAAGCTGAAATAATAAGCTTTGATGTAGCTAACTTCTCAGAGTTCGAAAAAGCTGTTAAACCTGCCCTAGCCTATAAACCAGATTTCATAATCTATTTGCCTGCTTTTTATGAACCTTCACTAATTAGTGATATTGCTATTTCAAATCTAGATAAAACAATACAGACAAATCTTACAGCAGTATTTTATCTAATTAGATTTGTACTTCCATATTTAAAAAGCAATCCTAAATGTCAGCTAGCTATAACAGCAAGTGTCGCAGGCTATATTGGTTTGCCAAAATCACAACCTTATGCAGCAACCAAAGCTGGTGTAATCAATCTAGTTGAAAGCTTAAAGGCAGAGAACCCTAATTTAGATATTCGCCTAATTAATCCAAGCTTTGTAAAAACTAAACTAACTGATAAAAATAACTTTAAAATGCCTGCTTTACTTGAGCCAGAACAAGCAGCAAATAGTATTATAAAAGGTCTAGAGTCTAACAAGTTTGAAATTCATTTTACAAAAAAGTTCACTATAATTCTAAAGCTAATTGCATCACTACCTTATAAACTATACTTTAAAATTGCAAAAAAAATGATCTAAAATGGAGCGCTTATTATGAATCAACAATCAAATAAATTCACAATAATAGCCTTTAGTGCAATGCACTTAGCATGCTTAGCAATATTTTTTGTGAACTATAATATTACCGCTCTTTTAGTATTTCTTATAACCTTTAGTATGAGGACATTTGCCCTTACTGCTGGCTATCACCGTTATTTCTCGCATAAATCCTTTCAAACATCGCGAGTATTTCAGTTTATATTAGCTTTAGTAGGTACATGGGCTTCACAAAAAGGACCTCTCTGGTGGTCAGGACATCATAGATATCACCATATTCATTCAGATAAAGAAACAGATATGCACTCTCCTAAAAATGGTGTTTTTCAAGCTCATGTTGGTTGGGTTTTTGAAGCAAGAAGTGATGAGGTCGATCCAAAGTTTATTAAAGACTGGAATAAATATCCTGAACTAGTATGGCTTGATAAATATGCTCATGAATCTTTTGCATTATACTTAGTTGGACTTTTCATACTAGGCAGTTGTATTAGCTACTTCTATCCAACCCTTGAGACTTCAGGACTCGATTTTGTATTTTGGGATGGTATATTAAGTACAGTGTTACTTTATCATACTACTTTTAGTGTAAATTCAATTTGCCATATTTTTGGCTCTAGAGATTATCAAACCACAGATAACAGCCGTAATAATTTGTTAATCGCACTAATAACATTTGGTGAGGGTTGGCATAATAACCATCATAAGTTTGCATATTCAATAAGAAATAATCTCAAATTCTGGCAGATAGATATAACATATATGATTTTATGTATACTTAAGAAGTTTAGAATTGTTTGGGATTTTAAACAGCCTAGAAAAACTACCTAAATTAATTAAGAATGTTTTGAATAAAAATCTCTCCAGGTATCTATTAAAGCTCTATAAGACTTACCCGTTACCTTTCTACATAAATCTCTTGTACTATGACAATCTGATTCACTAGTGTCACCTGATTCAAGACGATTAACTTCTCTCTGGAGTAAATGAAAGTTTCTACGGTTTACTGCAAATTTTAAAGAAAACAGAAATCCTATAACGATCAAAACTAATGGTACTAATATAAATACCCAATGCAAATAAAATAAGGTCTCTGGTGTTTGGATCGTTGCATTTTTCTTATAGCCAATCACTGTTAGCAAAAGCCCTATTCCTGGTAAGATCAGAACACCTTGATAGAATTTCCTAGCAAAAGACATTGCTCCGGCATATATCCCTGTTCTTCTTTTACAGCTCATCAAAGTATCGACTTCTGTAACAAAGCTAAGCATAGTCATAGGCATTACGTAACATGCTGATAAACCTAGCCCAATCAAGCCAAAGTGAAGACTTACTGTGAATGGAGAGGCATTCTCAGGAGTTAAGCCTAGCATAGCAACTACAACTACAGCTACAAACCAAATGCAAGCTCCTATACGATATGCTGTAGCTTTACTATATTTACTAGCAATAAAAATATAAATAGGTAAAACTAACAATTGTACTATCCACATCGAGCTCACATATGACATAAGTTCAGGTTTATTTAAGTAAACATTTATATAATATGCTGAAAAACTCATAAGAATATCTAAGCCAGCAAATGCAAATAGATACAGTCCAAGATGATAACGAAATGTCTTGTTCTTAATAGCTGAGAAGAAACTTATAAATCCACTTAATGGTACCATAAACCATCTTAGACTTTTTTCTTTATAATTATTTTTAGGGGATATCTCACTTGTGCCTAAAAATACTATTACCCAAACACTTGAATAAAGTATTGCAAATACAGTAGCCATAACTACATAAGCTTTAGCACTATATGAAAAACTAACTAAAAGTAAAGGGGCAATAGCTGTAGATAATATCGCTGAGAACTGAGATGAACCCATTCTAAATGCCGATAAATATAACCTTTCTTTATAGTCATGGCTCATATCAGCAGCTAAAGAGGCATAAGGTGTATCTAATATCGAGTAGATAAAGTCAAATATACAATACATTACTAAATAATATAAAAATACCTAAAACTCATTGGAATGCTCTACATAAGATTCGTCCTATGGCTTGGTCACCTCTAGCTGGCGGTAAAATTTTTAACCCAGAAACAGCTAAAGAAAAAGAGCTTGTTGGATTTATGCAAACTCTAGTTACTAAATACAATGTAACTAGTATTGATCAAATTGCTATGGCATGGTTACTTAAGCATCTAGCTAATCCTCAAGTAATTATAGGTAGTCAAAATATTTCAAGACTAGAAAATACTGTAAAATCTCAAGAAATAGATTTAGAAATCCAAGATTGGTTTAAAATCTTAGAAATATCAAATGGACACGAAGCACCTTAAGCTTTATTTACTTCTTTCTTACTAGAATTATTCCTTTTTCTGCGCCTTGCTCTCTTCTTTTTGATATTTTTGTTTTTCTTTGGCTTTTTAGTAGCTGGTCTCTCAGAAGAACTCTCATTTAAAGGCTTACTAGAGCGAGGATCATACAATTCAAAATCAATATGAATTCTATCTAAATCAGCTCTAACAACTCTTACCGTTATATCCTGTCCAATCTTATAAACTTTGTGTGTTCTCTTACCGATTAATATATCTTTGTTTTCATCATAAATATAATAATCTCCAGGAATAGCTGAGACATGTATTAGGCCTTCTATATACATATCTTTTAATTCTGCAAAAAGTCCTAAACCATTAATATGCTTAACTTGAGCTTCTAAAACATGGCCAATATAATCTTGCATGAAATAGCATTTAAGCCAGTTTTCTACCTGCTTAGAAGCCCCATCAGCATTACGCTCTTGTTGTGAAGCGTTATCACAAATATTAGCTAATTCTGAAGCCTTATAGTCTGCTGCACCATGCTTATACTCACCAATAATTGATTTAATAATTCTATGTACTACTAAATCAGGATATCTACGAATTGGTGAAGTAAAATGTGTATATTCTTTATATGCTAGGCCAAAGTGTCCATCATTATTTATACTATAAACAGCCTGATTCATACTACGCAGAGTCATCATTTGGATATCATCATAATCAGCACGGTCTTTTATACTCTCAAGCATTTCTGACAATGCCTTTGGAGTGACCTTACCATTCTTACCATAAGCTAGATGAATACCGTGTCTAGATAAATATTTCTTCAACGTCTTCATTCGATCTTCTTTAGGTTCACTATGAACCCTAAATGGTGAAGTCTTTTTATGCTTAATCATAAATTTAGCAGCTGCTACATTTGCTACAAGCATACACTCTTCAATCAATCTGTGAGCATCATTACGATGTCTTGGAATAATTGACTCTATATGATTATGTTCATTAAGTATTATTTGTGTTTCAACGGTATCAAAATCTATTGCACCTCTTATTTCCCTAGCACCATGTAATACTTTAAACAACTCATATAAATCAAATAAATTAGGTACTAATTCAGGAGTCTTTTCAACAATAGTATTCTGTTTTTTCTCTAGAAGCTTAGCCACCTCTGTATAAGTAAGTCTAGCTTTTGAATTAATAACTGCTGAGTAAAAATTATATCTTGAAAGTTTACCTTCTTTACTAATATTCATCTCACAAACAAGAGAATATCGATCTTCTTTAGGTCTTAGTGAACATAGTCCATTAGAAAGTTTTTCAGGTAACATCGGTATAACATAACCAGGAAAATAAACTGACGTTGAGCGACGTTTTGCATCTAAATCTAGAGCTGAATCTTTTGCCACATAATTAGAAACATCCGCAATTGCAACATACAGTTTCCAGCTACCACTTTTAGTCTTATGTCCATATACAGCATCATCAAAATCTTTAGCATCTTCACCATCAATGGTGACAAAATGCTTATCACGTAAATCAACTCTACTTCCAACAACAACTTCTTCTGAAATATTATCTAAATATCTAAGTGCCTTTTTACTCCACTGTTCAATTAAGTCATATTTCTGAGTGGCCATCATCATAGCTTCTTTAACTGGAGATACAGCCTCTACTTCTTGTTTAAATCTAGCAACAGCGCAGCTATTTATACTTGGTTGAATGACTATTTCTGCTTCTATTAACGAATTATGTTCAATTTTTTCTTTTGGCGGTAAAAGAACTATATCATTAGTTATATTTTTGCTTATTGGTTTCAAAAAATGACAATCAAAATTCTTATAGTAATATCCTGTAACTGTTTTCTGAGCTCTTGAAACAATAGTTTTTATTTCAGCCTCAATTCTTCCTCTTTTATTTACGCCTAAAACCTTAGCAGTAACCTCATCACCAACCATTACTAATTTAGATTGATTTGATAGGATACTAACTTTAGTATTCAAAGTATTACTAAATAGCTCTAAACGTGAATCTTTATCCGATGTAACTTTTGAAGTTATATAAATAGGAATCATATCTGGCAAACTATAGTATGATCTATCTTTCTCTAATTGCTCATCTCTAACCATCGCTCCAAGACGATTGATTAAGCCTTCAAATAGGCTTTTCTTAAAAATCTCTAACGCAGTCGCGATATTTTCAATACTTACTGGTAGTTTCGTATCTCTTATATAATTTAATATAACCTCTCTACTTGGTATAGGATTATCATATTTTTGCGCTTCTAAATCCCTATTTGGATCATTTTGTATGCTGTATTTACTCACTTATCAATATATCCTGATCAAAAAATTTTTTATTTATTAATTTACCTTTCTCAAATTCAGCTATAGCAACAAACTTTCCATCATCATATATTCTAACTGTTTTATCTAAGTTTGGTTTATCTGCGAATAGCCCTCTTTTATATAAGTCTTCCTTCTCATTTTCTTCAAGAGAATATATTGGCTTATCAACAAACACACTCTCTATATTAGCTATACTAGCAATTTTTTCTTCAAAGTTTAAATCTTTTAGTTGTTCTAAACTAAATGCTTGGTCCAAGCTAAAAGGACCACTTTGAGTTCTTTGCAGGGAGATTAAATGTCCACCACAGCCTAATTCTTTACCAATATCTATAGCTAAGCTTCTAATATAAGTTCCTTTTGAACACTTAACTCTAACCTTTAGAGTTGTTTCAGAAAAATCTAATAACTCTAATTTATATATTTTTATATCACGAGACTTTATTTCTATACTTTTACCTTCTCTAGCAAGCTTATATAGTGGTTGACCATTATACTTAAGTGCTGAATACATTGGTGGAGTTTGAGATATTTCTCCACGAAACTTTTCTAAAATGGCTTCTACTAAAGATTCTGTTAGAATAGGTATATTGTTATTTTGGGCAATTATATTACCTTCAGCATCACCACTATCAGTTTCAATACCAAGCTTAATTGTTGTTATATATTCTTTATCTGCATCAAGTAAGTATTGAGCTATTTTAGTAGCTCTACCAAAGCATATTGGTAAAACTCCTGTCGCCATAGGATCTAATGTCCCTGTATGACCTGCTTTTTGCGCATTAAATAAATATTTTAATTGTTGTAGAACTTTATTTGAACTAATATCTTTATCTTTATCGACTACTATTACACCATTTAGGTTTAGTCTATTTTTTTTCATGTAAGCCTTGTTTTGCTAATATTTCTATCATCTTTCCTGCAGCTTGTTGTTCTGCTTTTCTCCGAGATGTACCTTGAGCTTTTACATTAATATTTAGCTCAATTGAGCTAGCTTTAATAGTAAAAATCTGCTCATGATCCTTACCTTCTATAGTTTCTATACTATACTCGGGCAAGCTTAAAGAGTTTTGTAAAAGAATTTCTTGAAGCTTTGATTTATTATCTTTTATTTTAACACTATCTAAATTTATATTTGCTATTACATCTTTGTACCAGCCAATAACAACCTTTTTAACGGTTGCAAAATCACTATCTAAATAAATAGCTCCAATTATAGCTTCAAAAATATCTTCGAGAATTTTTTCTCTTTTTTGACCGCCTTGTTCACTTGCACCCAAGATAACATACTCATCTATCTTAAACTGCAAAGCTAACTGGGCTAAAGTTGCTCCTTTGACAAGTTTTGATCTTATTTGAGAAAGCTTTCCTTCTGCTAAATCTGGAAACTTAGTATATAACTCTTCTGCTATTACAAAACCAAGTATTGAATCTCCTAAGAATTCTAATCTTTCATAGTTCTTTTTAGTTTTGCTACGGTGAGTTAGAGCCCTTAATAAAAGAGTTTGATCTTTGAAGTTATAACCAAGAATTTTGTAAAATCTAGAGTATTCAGGAATCATTTATCTAAAAGACCTTTCCTATTTGATCCCAACGAACCCTTTTATCTATTTTATCCCAGCTCATCCATACTAACTTAGCTTTACCTACTAAATCTTTTTCTGGAACAAATCCCCAATAGCGACTATCTTCACTATTATCACGGTTATCTCCCATAACAAAATAATACCCAGCAGGAATTTTAAGATTTTCAAAATCAGTGCCTTTAATTGACTCTACCCAATCAACTCTATGTTTGACACCATCTAGATCTTCTGTGCAAACAGTATCACCTGCGCCACCAGATATAGATTGATTGTAATAATTAGTAGCATCTCTATCACAATCAGTATATTTAAGTTTTTTACCATTTATTGTTAACATTTTATCTTTGTAAGATATTACATCTCCTGGTAACCCTATAACTCTTTTAACAAAGTCAACATTTGGATTAACTGGAAAATGAAACACTACAATATCACCACGCTTAGGTTCACCCATTTTTATCAAAGTTTCATTTGAAAATGGCGCTCTTATACCATACGCAGTTTTATTAACAAATATAAAATCCCCAACTGGTAGTGTTGGAGTCATCGATGCAGTAGGAATCAGAAAATTTCCAATAAAAAATGTTCTTATAAAAAATACTATAATAAAAACACTAAATAAAGATCTTGCTTGATCCGCTATAAATGGTGCTTTCAGGCCATTATCTTTATAAAATTGTCTTTTCTGTTTTTTACTAAGACCTTTCAGATTTTCTTTATACGGCGCTAATCTAGTTTTTTGAAAAAAAATATAATCAATAGCGTAAATTATGCCACTGGCTAATGTTAAAAATAAAAGCCAAAATGTAAAACCCAAATCTAAAAAGTAATTGAACAACTCCATAAGATTACTTAACTATTTTATCCTTTTGCACAAAATAGCCAACGCCCCTAATCGTTTGGATAAAACCTGGAATATTAAGTTTCTTTCTTAAGTTATGCATATGAACTTCTAGAGTATTTGTATCCATTTCTTTATCAGTTTCATATACTTCTTCTAAAAGTTGGGTCTTTGGAACAACTCTACCGGCATTTTGTACCAGTATAGCAAGAAGAGCTAACTCTTTCTTCGATACAGGTATAATCATACCATCTTTAGTAACTGTTTCTGAATTAGGGTTAAAACTATACTCGCCAAACTTAATTTCTTCATTAACTTTTTTATCAAATCTCTTGTCTATTCTACGAGAAATAGCTTTAATTCTAGCAATTAACTCTTTAAGTTCAAATGGCTTTGTCAGGTAATCATCAGCACCCAAATCTAAGCCTTTGATTCTATCTTCTAGACCATCCCTAGCTGTCAATAATAAGATAGGCACTTTAATACCTCTATTTCTTATATTTCTAAGAACTTCTAAGCCAGTCTTAATTGGCAACCCAATATCCAATACTATTATGTCATAAAGACCAGACTCTATAAAAGTTTGTGCTGCCTCACCATCAGAAACTAAATTTACAATAAAACCCTCTTTCTGTAAAGCTTCCAGCAACCCTTCTCCTAGATTCAGATCATCTTCTGCTAATAATAGTCTCATAGTTCATGTACCTTATATTTATTAAAAATTAATTCTACTTAGACATAATATTATGTCATGACAAGTATACCTTACAAGGTGGTTAAAGCAAATATTTATTTAAGTTTGAAAAGCCATAAACTCTTCTTATTTAGTTTAGTTACAAATTCTTAAAATTTATAAACTACTGCTAAACTCTTTAGTTAACTCCTTTGCTCTATCAATATTCGCTTGAATAGCTTTATCTACAATGCTCCCAAGATCATATTTCTCAAAAGTTTTTAAAGCTTCAAATGTTATTCCTTTTTTAGAGGTAACATTTTTTCTTAAATTCGCAATATCTTCATCACTATTTAACGCCATCTGTGCAGCTCCCAAACATGTTTGAGCAACCAACTTTTCAGCTTGTAGTTTTGTTAAGCCTCTTTTAGTAGCAGCATTAATCATATGCTCCATAAATTGAAAATAGTAGGCTGGGCCCGAGCTGGCTACAGCAGCTATCACATCAATTTCTTTTTCGGCATCAACTACAATTACTACACCCATAGTTTTCATAATATCTATGACTAAATCTTTCTTGCTATTACTCACATTATTATTAAAGTAAATTCCTGTTGCTCCATATCCTAAACTGCTAGGCGTATTTGGAATTGTTCTAACAAAAGATATTTCTTTATTAAAAAGCTTTTCATATGCAATAGTCTCAATTCCTGCTGCTACGGTTACAATTATTTGTTCAGCCACAACAAGACTTCTAATATTTTTAATTAAATCAGCCATACCTTGAGGCTTGATTGCTAATATTAAGATATCTGCCTGCTTAACTGTTTCTTCTAAGGAGGTTGAGGTTGCAATAGAATACTTATCGAATAAATCTTGGCGTTTTTGTTCATTTCTATCAAAAACAACTATATCTTGAGCATTATAACCATGAGTTACCATTCCGGCCACCATTGCTGATGCCATATTTCCACCACCAATAAAACATATTTTCATAAAAGCGCCTCTATTTATACTTTCTAAATAATTTAAAAGGATAACATTTATAACAAATATTGCTAATATATATGCAATACAGCTTTGATAAATGTTTAAAGATATGAAAAAAATAGTTCTAGCATCAAGTAATAAGGGTAAAATAAAAGAGTTTAAAGAGATCTTTGCTAATATTAATATTGAAATAATTCCTCAAACTGACTTTCATGTTTCAGATATTGATGAAACAGGACTTAGTTTTATTGAAAATGCTATTTTAAAAGCACGTAACTGTTCCAAACACACCGGATTACCCGCAATAGCTGATGATTCTGGACTAGAGGTTTTTTCATTAAATGGCGAGCCTGGCATATATTCAGCAAGATACTCAGGAGAGCATGGAAATGATAAAGCCAACATTGATAAATTACTTACTAAAATGAATAGCAAAACATCTAGAGCTGCTAGATTCGTATGTGCATTAGCTCACGTAAAACATGCTCAAGATCCAACTCCAACAATATCACTAGGTTTTCTTAATGGTGAAATTGCAGACATCCCTAAAGGGGGATATGGATTTGGTTACGATCCTATTTTTAAAATCCCTGAGTTTAAAAAAACTTTAGCTGAAATTTCACCTGAAGACAAAAACAAAATTAGCCATAGAGCTATTGCTCTAAATAATATTATTAAAAATTTAACTTAAGCTTTATAACATCTGGGGTTATCTAAATTTTAGATTATATGTTAGAATAGTTTGACATGTGAGTGATTATTAATTATTAAGCTATACTTAGGTTAGAGTGTGAAACATTTAAAAACTTTCTTTTATTCTATTCTATCTCATCTTTACTCGAGCTTGTTTACTATTATCATACCTATAATATATCTAAAAAAACTACGCCGTAGTCTAAAAAACCCAAATTATAGAAAACGTTGGTCAGAAAGATTTGGACAAACCAAAATTCGTTTAAAAGATTGTATATGGTTACACTCAGTATCTGTTGGTGAGTCAGTCTCTGCAGAGCCACTAGTTAAAAAATTAATTGAGAACTATCCAAATGATAATTTTGTAATCACAACTACAACACCTACAGGAAGTGATGTTGTTAAACGTTTATATGCAAACTATAGTAATGTTCATCATCTTTATATCCCTTATGATACCTTACCGTTTATAAATAGTTTTTTTACAAAATTAAATCCTAAAATATTTATAATAATTGAAACTGAAATTTGGCCAAATATATTAAATAAATGCTTCAATGAAAAAATTCCAGTAGTAATAACTAACGCACGACTTTCAAAAAGATCTATGCGTAATTATACAAAGCTACCTTTTGGTAAAGAGCTTTTATTTAGCAAAATATCTCAAGTTAACGCTCAAACAGAAAAAGATGCTAAAAGATATCATTCTCTAGGTATTCCAAAAGATAGAATCTCATTAACAGGTAATTTAAAATATAATCTAATTACTCCTGAGAATTTAGACGAAAAAATGTCTGCGTTAAAGGAAAGTCTAAACTCAAGACCTATTTGGATTGCTGGCAGTACCCATCAAGGAGAAGAAGAAGAAATTCTCAAAGCACATAAAGAAATTTTAAAAGTTTTTCCAAAATGCTTACTAATAATTGTTCCTAGACATAAGGAAAGATTTTTAAAAATAGAAAAACTCATAAGTAACGAATGCTTCTCCTATCAAAAAAGAAGTCTCTTTAAAAATGAAATTTTCAACCATACACAAGTCTACCTTGGTGATACAATGGGAGAGCTTCTTGATTTATACTATGTATCAGATATTACTTTTGTCGGAGGAAGCTTAATTGATAACGGTGGGCATAATCTGCTTGAACCCGCAGCATTAGCAAAACCTATTATTAGTGGCATAAGCTTATTTAACTTCAGTAAAATCTCTAAAGAATTACTCGAAAATGATGCTTTAATAAAAGTAAATGATTATGAAGAATTAGCAAATAATGTAATAGAGATTTTGAGTGATAAAAACTTATCAGATAAAATGTCTCAAGGATCGCTAAAAACTTTTAAAGAACATAGTGATGTATTAGAAAAACAATACAATAATATTATAAAGTTTTTATGAAAACTGAAGATATCTTAATAGACTTTAATAGCTTTGCTGAAAATATATTTAATAATACTTCTTGCCCTTCTGACACTTTATTAGAAGCTATGAAGTATAGTTTTTTTAGTGGAGGAAAAAGAATAAGAGCTCAATTTGTTTACTCTATAGGCAAAATCTTTAATTTAAATATTAAAAATTGTCATATAATTGCTTTTGCTGTAGAAGCTATTCACACTTATTCTTTAATTCACGATGATTTACCTGCTATGGATAATGATAACTTACGTAGAGGTAAACCAACATGTCATATAAAATTTAATGAGGCTACTGCAATTCTCGCTGGAGATGCTCTACAAGCACTTGCCTTTGAAGTAATGCAAGACATTCAAATACCTAACATTGAACAATTAAAGAAAATCAATACAGTTTTTTGTCAATGTTGTGGCTTAGCAGGCATGGTAGCTGGCCAACAGCTTGATATTGAAGGAGAAAATAAGAAACTTGAATTAAATAAACTAGAGACTATACATATAAATAAAACTGCAAAAATGTTTATAGCAAGTATATTACTTCCTTATTTAACTTCTGATGACTATTGCACCAGTATAGAGAATTCATTGATTAAACTTTCTACATTAATTGGTCTATGTTTTCAAATTAAAGATGATATTTTAGATGTTACAAAAACATCTACAGAACTTGGAAAAACAAGTGCTAAAGATATAGCTGCAAATAAATCAACTTATGTTTCTTTAATGGGTTTAGATAAAGCTAATAGATATCTCAATGAGAAAAAAAATCAAATTGACAGTATTCTTTTAGAATTTAAAGGAGAAAAAGAAAGTCTAGTAAACTTTGAAAAACTCATTAATCTAGTTATTAATAGAAACTATTAATTATTTTTGCTACAATTTTGTAACTTTATTTATAAAAAATCAATTTAAGATGCAAACAATACAAAAAATATATGCTTGGTTAGTACACCTCTTTACATCTCTAGGTGCTGTATTTGGCATATTAGCTATTATTTTTTCAATTGAAGCAGCTAAGGCAAGTGTTACTGGTCAAATTACTCTACACCAATATTACATTAAGCTTTCTATGTTTAGCATTATTATGGCAATATTTATTGATTCCATAGATGGTAGCTTAGCTCGACTAGTAGATATTAAAAAACTTGCTCTTCTAGATGGAGCACTCTTGGATAATATAATTGATTTTACAACATACTCTATTGTTCCTTGTATTTGGATATATGTTTCTGGGGTTGTTAGCCAAGGATGGTTAATTCCTGTAGTAATAATGATAACAATTTCTTCGTCATATCAATTTTGTCAGCCGAATGCTAAAACTAATAATAATTTCTTTGTTGGCTTTCCAAGCTACTGGAATGTAATAGTTATGTTTATGCTTTGTTTTCAATCCTCGCAACTAGTCAACGTAACTACTATTATTGTATTAACAATATTTTCTTTTATACCTATAAAATATATTTATCTTTCAAGAACTGAAAATATAAGCAATAGTAAATTTGTAAAATCTTTTACTTTTATGTTTACTATGCTTGCCTCAATATCAACTTTCTTAGCTGTCCTTCTTTATCCAATGAAAACTCCTTCACCACTTATTATTATAATAGTTCTATTTATGATTTTTTATATACTATTTAGCTTTAAACTTAACATAAAACCAGTACAAAATTAATCTATCTATTTACTATCTCTATATGCTAATATATTACTCAAATCAATTATTTGAGTGTTGTTTATGAAAGTTCTAAGTCAAGAAGAGCGACAAAAACTTTTTGTTGAAAATATATTTCCATATAAACACAAGATACCTCGTAAAGTCTATGAGAAGCAGAAGCACCACTTACAAATAGAGTTATTAAAATTTCAACGCTGGGTTAAAGAAAATAATAAAAAAGTATTAATAATATTTGAAGGTCGTGATGCTGCAGGAAAAGGTGGAACAATCAAGCGAATGATGGAACATCTTAATCCACGTGGCGCCAAAGTTATAGCTCTTGAGAAGCCCTCTGAAAGAGAAAGAAATCAATGGTACTTCCAACGCTATATTGAACACCTACCATCAGGAGGAGAAATAGTTCTTTTTGATAGATCATGGTATAACAGAGCAGGAGTTGAAAGAGTTATGGGATTTTGTACTGAAAGAGAGTATTTTTCATTCTTAGAACAAGCTCCTCAGCTTGAAAAAATGTTAGTAGATAGTGGGACAATGATATTTAAGTTCTGGTTCTCTGTGAGTCAACAAGAACAAAAAAATAGGTTTATAGCAAGAGAATCCCATCCACTAAAACAATGGAAACTTAGCCCTATAGATAAAGCATCTCTTGACAAATGGGATGACTACACCGAAGCTAAAGAAAGGATGTTTATTTATACAGATAAACCATATGCTCCTTGGGTGATTGTCAAATCAGATGATAAAAAGAGAGCACGATTAAATGCAATTAGACATATATTAAATAGTGTTGACTATGATAATAAAGATCTTGAAGTAGCTATTTCACCTGACCCTCTAATTGTTGGGACATCTTCAAAGATATATAAATAAAATACTTAAAAAATTAAAAATAAATATTGACTAACAGCATTACTTCAAATATAATCATGCTTATGTTTTGGGCCTATAGCTCAGTTGGTTAGAGCGCCGGACTCATAATCCGTAGGTCGTAGGTTCGAGTCCTACTGGGCCCACCATTACAAATTATCAAATAATTATCTCTGTATTCATCATAAAATAATATGCATGTTAATCTCAGTATATAGTAGAATTATTATATTTCCTATTACTATCCCAAATTTCATTTTCTGTTAAATCAGTTTGTATAAATTCCATTAGCATTCCATTTTCCTCAATCATAGCTACTTTAAAATTTTCTATTGGAAAGTATGGTCCTAAAAGAATATTTTTACCTTTAATAGCCATATCTAAATCTGTTACTTTATATGCGATATGAGGCACTGTCTGTATTAATTTATCTAATGGACAATTAGGTCCAAAGCGATGATATTGTATTCTTGATGGCAACTCACCTCCCGATGTATACATATCCATAACAGAGCTATATCTCTCTCCTGCACGAGCTTCATTAATAGGTATTCCTATATGATGATATTCATATTTCATTTTTATTCCGATTTGTTATTTTAATAACTACATTGTAGAGGGTTCTATATTAAAAATTAAGCGAAATAATTTCATTATTTATAAATCTATAGTTTACAATTAAAATATATTACATAAAATTACTTTACAAATATGCTGAATTATTCTCAAATTAAATATTTTGTAAAAGTCGCAGAGTATTTAAATTACAGAAAGGCTGCTGATAACTTATGTGTATCACCAACCGCTGTAAGCAAACAAGTAATAGCTTTTGAAAGCTACTTATCTGAAAAATTATTTTATCGTAATACTAGAAAAGTGGAACTAACCCCTTTTGGAATAACAATGTTAGATAAATGTAAAAAATTAACCCAAGAAGTTACTAATCTAGAGGATTTTATTGAATCTAGACAAAAAATTCCTCAAGGACAACTAACTATACTTGTATCAAAAATACTCGCAAGAGAACTAATTTTAGAAAATTTAGATCACTTTATACAAAAGTATCCTCTAATTCAATGTGAGCTAATCTTTTCTGAACAAGATAACGATCTTGCAAGGAATGATATTGATATAATGGTTGGATTTCCACAAATACCTCCCTTAACAGACTCTCTTAAGTATAAAAGGATGCAACCAATATCAAATATTTTATGTGGGTCACCAGAATTAATTAAAAAATATGGAACTCCTAAGTCAGTTAAGGATCTAATAAATTATCCTTTTATTTCACATAGTTTAAGAAAACCTGCAACAGAATTACCTCTAAAAAATGGCAACTATATAACATGCTCTTCTCCAGTATTATTCATCGATGACTTTAATGCTCTTAACCAAGCATGTAAAAAAGGTATAGGGCTTTTTCTAACAGGAGATAGATTAGTTGAAAAAGATATCAAAGATGGTACTCTAATACAAGTATTACCAGAAATCAAGTTTAAAGAATATGAAATATTTACCTTCTATCAGACTTATGGATATGAAATTCCTAAAATAAAAGCTTTTTTAGATTTTTATCTTTAAAAATAGGTCTGTAATTATAATATAGCTTCTAAGTAATTTTGTTTATCTTTATTTGTAAGTCTAATCTTATGTTCATTCATTAAAGTACCATGAAAAGATTTACCCATAGCTTCAAGAATATCCATCATTAGCTCATAACATGTTTTAACATCATACTCCATAGAAGCTAGCTTTCTATAATTCATCACAGCTATAATTCCTTGTACATATCCCTCTTTAGAATCAACAAATATTTGATCCTGATTATCAGGCAAAATGCTAAATATTACATCATCATAATTTAGTTTTTGAAAAACCTTTTCATCTGTATATTTAACACCATAGTATTTTAAAAATGTTGCTAAATCTTTTACTTGAATTTTTTCAATCCCTTCAAAATAAAATAGTAAAAAACCATCTCTTAATAATGGATATTCGCTCTGAACACTCTCAATATATGCATTTTCTGAAGAGCTTTTTGCTTGTTCAAGAAGTTGCTCTCCATCTCTCTGTTGAGAACCTTCAAGAATATCTTTTTGCTTAAGACGAAGACTTTTACGATATAAATCTATTATAACCAAGACTACTAAAACTAAAACTAAAACTAATATTAACGTCATCTACCTAACACCTAAATACTATTTTTTCTACACATGTATTATATCTATAAAGCTTTTAAAAATTAAGATTTTTCTAATAACATAGCATCTAATACCTCTATTATTTTATTATCGGTATCTACTATCATACTTTTATGAATTTTCTCAAACTCTTGTACAATATAGTCGTTTCTTTGTTTATCATCAAACAACTTCTTTAACTCGATAAATAAGTTATCTACTGTACAATCTTCTTGTATTAATTCTTTAATAATCTCACTTTTATGTAAAATATTAGGAAAAGCCCAATAACTGTGACTCCCCACAAGTAATCTACCCAGAAAAGCTGATATAGTTGACAATTTATACCCAACAACCATAGGTAGCTTGCATAACATTGCCTCTAAAGTAGCTGTCCCAGAAGCTAGTAAACTAAAATCTGAGGCTTTTAATACATCATGTGAATTTGTTTTGTATACTTTTATGCCAAGCTTATTAATTTGCTCTTGATACTTATCAAACAAAGGTTCTAATGATGGTTTTGCCAAAGGCATGATTGCTTTAAATTTATAACCCGAACTTACTAACTTTTCTAATGCTTCAAGAAATAAAGGTAAAAGTCTAGTTACTTCAGTACTTCTACTTCCAGGTAATACTGATAATATAGGTAAAGAAACATTCTCAAGACCAAGGTTTTTCCTATAACTAGAACGATCTATATTTACTGGGATCTCTTTCGCTAAAGGGTGTCCAACATATATAGCTTCAAAATCATGCCTCTTTCTATAGTAATCCACTTCAAAAGGCAATATTGCTAAAACTTTATCTGTTGCTTTTCTAATTTTTTTAATACGATATTCGCGCCACACCCATATTTTAGGACTAACGTAATGAATCGTTTTAATACCGACAGATCTTAATTTTTTTTCAACCGTTAAATTAAAATCAGGAGCATCAATACCTATAAAAATATCGGGCTTATTTTGCTTAAAATAATTAATGATTTTCTTACGAATACCTAAGATACTTAAGCCTTTTGATATGATCTCAAAAAAACCTATTAAAGAGAGAGCATCCATAGGATACAAGCTTTTAAAACCTGCTGCCTGCATCTTAGGACCACCTATTCCTTCAATAATAGCATCTGGATATTTCTGCCTAAGAGCTTTTACCAAAGTTCCACCAAGTTGATCTCCAGATAGCTCTCCAGCAACAATACCTATTCTCATTATCTTAAAATACCTCTTCTTGAAGTAGTTATAAGATCTACAAAAGGCTCTAGAATAGGGTCATCTTTTGCCATATCTTTAATGACTTCAGTAGCCTCTTTCATCATTAAACCCCGACGATAAAGAACTTTATAAACATCCTTTATTTTTTTAATATCTTCTGGACTAAATCCTCGACGCTTTAATCCTTCCGTATTAATTCCACAAGGTGTAGATCCCGCTGTAACAGCCGTTACCATAAGATATGGAGGAACATCTTTTCCTATCAAAGCAGCATGGGCAATAAACGCATGCTTACCAACTCTACAGAATTGATGAACGCCAACATTCGAACTAATTATAACAAAGTCATCAATATGAACATGACCAGCTAAACCAACACCATTAACCAAATTGATATAATTACCAATTTTACAATCATGGCCAATATGGACATAACACATGATGATATTATTACTTCCTATAGAAGTTACGCCAATTTCTTTAGATGTTCCACCATGAATTGTCGCACACTCTCTAATAATATTATTATCACCAATAGTAACTTGTGAAAAGTCGCCTTTTTTATAAGTATAATCAATAGGGTCATCCCCTATTGATGCATATTGAAAAATACGATTATTTTTTCCAATAATTGTATTATCTCCAATAGTTACATGACTTTTTAGCTCTGTACCTTCACCAATAACAACATTTTCTCCAATAACACAGAATGGCCCGATTATAGCACTTTCTGCTATTTTGGCACTTTCATGTACTACTGCCAAACTATGTATCACGATTAATAATCCTTATATGCTGCCATTAATTGAGCCGAACAAACTACTTGTCCATCTACCTTCGCTACAGACTCTGCTGTACAGATAATATTTTTTTGCTTAACCATTTTTGATTCAATTATTAATACATCACCTGGCATAACAGGTTTTTTAACCCTCACCTTATCAATACCTGCAAGCATAAAAGTTCTTCTACCACCTCCAGCTTTTGCAACCACATGAGCAAATAGTTTTTCTGCCATCAATTCACCCAATATTGCTGTAGCTTGCGCCATTGCTTCAACTATTAATACACCAGGCATAACAGGAAAATCAGGGAAGTGCCCATTAAAAAAATCTTCATTTATCGTTACATTTTTTTGAGCAGTAATAGTTCTCTCTTCGATATCCCAATCAACAATTTTATCTAAAAGAGCAAAAGGATATCTATGTGGTAAAATCTTTCTGATTCCCATAATATCAATTTGCTTATTTTTTTCATCAAACTGGCTCATCAAACAATCCTTACTTATTTTAATTTTTCTTCTAATTCTTTTACTTTTGCCATTAGTTTATCTATTTTAGATAACTTAGCTACAAACCTACCCCACTGAATTCTTGGCTTAGCCTCAAAAGCAGCATAATACATACCTGGCTTAGTTATAGATTTACCTATATTTGAGGCTCCTCCAATCACAGCATTATCACAGATAGTAATATGTCCAGTTATTGCTGACTGACCACCAATAAGGCAATTATTCCCTATTTTTGTACTTCCTGCAACAGCAGTGACTCCTGCCAGCGCGGTATTTCTACCTATAATTACATTATGAGCTATCTGCACCAAATTATCAATACGCGCGCCTTCTTTAATCACTGTATCATCAATCGCGCCTCTATCAACAGTTGTGCATGAACCAATCTCAACATTATTTTCTATAACCACTCTTCCTAACTGAGGAATCTTAGTCCAGCTACCATCTTCATCTCGCGCATTTCCAAATCCATCGCAACCTATAGTAGCATTTTGATGAATTATACAGTCAGAGCCGATTCTAACATCATGGGCAATAGATACATTACTTTTTATAATAGTACCTTTACCTATCCTTGTACCATCATGAATAGTTGCACACGCACCTATAGTGACATTATCTTCAAGAACAACATTTTCTCCTATTACTGCATTTGCATCTATAGTTACATTTTCACCAATAACTGCACTTGCAGCGATAACAGCTTTACTATGAATCTTACCATTAGGTTGTGGTGACTTATCAAACAACTCCATAACTTTTGCTAATGCCATATATGGATTAGCTAAAACTACAGCATTTGTATTACAATAAGGTAAGGCTTCTTCAGTAATTAAGACTGCTGAGGCTTTTGTCTCAGATAAATCCTTCAAATACTTTGGGTTAGTGCAAAATGAAATATCTCCCTCACCAGCTTGAGATAAAGTTGCTATTTTATTTATCTCTATATTACCATTTCCCTTAACAACACCATCCAAGTTTGATGCTAAAAAATCTAAAGTATACATTAAAAAATTCCTCTAATTAATTAGAATCCTTATTCATTAAGGTTATTACATCACTTGATATATCATCAATACCATTAACATATGCTAGAGCTTGCGTTGTAAGAACAGCATTATACCCTTTTTGCTTAGCTATAGTTTGTACCGCTCTATCAAATGACGCTTGGAATTTTTTTGCAAGCTCATCTTTAGATGTATTTTCTTTTTTCTGTAAGACCATAGCTTTTTCTCTAAATGCTATCTCTTCTTTTTGTATTTGTTGCTGCTTTTGAGTTAACTCTTGTTTAGTCATAGTAGCAGAATTTTCTTGCAATGTTTTCATCTGCTGCATTATATTATCTTGCTCTTGCTTTAATTGTGTTGCTTGAGGTTTAAGATCATTTTCTAACTTTTTCACACTAACTGAACCAAGATCTGAATCATTAAAAATCTCAACAGGATTAACAACTGCTATTTTAACATCAGCATAAGCTCCTGTAAAAGCTGCTGCCATAACTGATAATGATAAAATTATTTTCTTCATACTCTTTAATCTCCTTGATTATTTATATTTAAAAGTTTTGTCCTAATGAGAACTGAAATTGTTGTGTTATATCTCCTGATTGTACATTAAAAGGCTGAGCAAATGAAACAGCTAATGGACCCATTGGCGAATCCCACCTAAACTCAACACCAACAGAATACTTTAAGTTAGTAAATGTTGGAGTAGTTGGATGTGGTGGCGTTGGCGATAACACATTCCCCGGAATATTATATGTAAGATAAGTATTACCTAAATCAAAAAAAGCACCTATTCTCATTTTTGAACTATCCTTAATAAAAGGTACTGGAAACAGTAAATCATAATTATTATAAATATTAAGGTTACCACCAATTGAGTTCCCTGTCGAGGCTGGATTAGTAGCTAAGTTCATATCACGTGCACCTAATGATCCTTGTAGGAAACCACGGACACTTCCCCAACCCCCTCCATAGTAGTTCTCATAAAAAGGAAGCTCTTGAGTCTTACCATAACCACCACCATAGCCAACACCAGCTCTAATTTGTAAAGCTGATTGATCTGTATTTGGTACAGCTATGTTATAAGTGCCTCCAATTTCTATTTTATATGCATTTATATTACTGACACCTGGAATATTTATTGATCCATTTAGTTTAAATGATCCACCAGCTGTAGGAAATATATATCTATTTGAGTTATCATAATTCCACCCTGCTGTAAGTGCAGTTTCATAGAAGTTATTAGTCCCTTGTTGTGCAGTAAACCAATCTACAACAGCTGACTGATATCCTTCAGATTGCTTAACAGTATTATCAGCAAAAGTAAGTCCTCCACTTACATTACTAAATGTTGATACTGGTACACCATATATTAGTCTTGCACCCCAAGTATCTAATTGGTATGCAGCAATGGCATTCGTTTGAGCAAAGTTAGAACGACTTACATATGCTGAAATACTTTGACTAATTCCTGAGGTAGTAAAATACGGATCGATATAGCTTACATCTAAATTTTGATATGGGACAGCTAACTGAGCATTTACATTAAATGTATTCCCCGTACCAAAAACGTTTGGCATATTTAGCCTACCACCGATCATAAATCCATATAGATCGGAGTATCCTAAGCTACCACTAACTGAGTTAGCATTTCGCTCTTTAATATCATAATTAACATCAACTAAATCATTAGATCCTTTTACAGGAACAAGCTCCATATCTGCAGACCCGACATAAGGCAACTGCTCTAGTCTTCTTTGCGATTTATCTATTTGTTCTTTATTATATTGGCTTTGCTCATAGTACTGCAGCTGTCTACGAAAAACATAGTCATTAGTTACATTATTACCAAAGAAATTAACTCTATTTACATAAACTTTTTTACCCGCGTCTACCACAAACTTGAAAGAAACTATTCTTTTCTTTTTATCAACAGTGGGAATAGGGTTAACTGTAACAAAAGCATAACCTTTACTTCCAAGCAAAGTCTTTATAGCTTCAACACTCTCTACAAGTTTTTTCTTAGAAAAAACCTCTCCCTGTTTTATCTTAATTAAAGACTGAATTTCAGATCTTGGTAGAAGAAATTTACCACTTAATGAAATGCTACCTACTTTGTATACCTTACCTTCAACAACGTCAAAAGTTATATACGAATGTTCACGATCTTTTGACATCGCCGCTTGCTTAGATGTAACTTTAAAATCTAAATATCCTCTGTCCAAGTAGTAATTAGTTACTCCTTGAACTGATTGACCCATCCCTTGAGGAGAGTAGGTATCAAACTTAGACAAAAACCCCCAAAGATTCCACATAGAAGGAACCGCGAAAGCAACCCCGCTCTTTAAATCACTATCATCGAACTCCTTATTACCAATAAAATTTATAGCATTAATTTTAGCAGGCTCACCTTCTTTAATATCAATACTTATATCTATCCTATTATTAGGGAGCTTTCTTATATGCTCTTCAATTTTTGCCCCGTATAACCCCATCATAGAATACTGATTTAATAATGACTGTTTTAATAAAAACATAGTATTCGGATTATATACATTACCAACATAGATACCCGCATCTGTAAAGACTTTCTGCAAATCATCTTTACTAAGTTTTTTATTACCACTAAAACTAAAACCCGAAATAATTGGTCTTTCTTTTACATTAATAAAAAGATTACTACCTTTTCGGTAAAGGTCTACACTATTAAAGAATCCCGTTCCATAAAGATTATTAATAATTTGGTTTGTATCCTCAGGAGTGACATAACTACCTTTTTTATAGCCTATACGGCTTTTAACTACATCACTCTGTAAGCCTTGCAATCCCTCTATAGATACATCATTCAAGACAAAGCTGCTATCATCAGCCCAACCATTTAATGCAATACCCATAAGAAGAGAGGCTAATACAAACTTCTTTCTAAAAAAAACCACTCTTATTTACCCCAAAATAGAGTCCACATATTCTCGAGTTTTCCTATCTATATCAAAAACTTCTTCTATACTATGTGGATTCCTAAAACTCATTTTTTCTGTTATTTCTTTATTTAATTTAACAATTTCTAAATATTTAATTTTATTATTCAAAAAGGCAGCTACTAACTTTTCATTAGCCGCATTAAAAACTATATTTGCAGCATAATTTTTACTTTTCAAATTATCAAACACAATTTTCAAGGCTTCAAACCTTTGAAAACATGCTTTTTTAAACGTTAATTCTTTTTCAGTAAAATCAAGCTCTTCAACGTCTACAACCCCTCTGTCAGGATAGTACAACGCATTTGCAATAGGAGTTCTCATGTCTGGAACACCTAATTGAGCCAGATAACTACCATCTATATACTTCACCATCGAGTGTATTATACTCTGAGGATGAATTAAAACGCTTATTTTATCAACTTCAACATCAAAAAGCCAATATGCTTCTATCACTTCTAAAGCTTTATTCACCATTGTCGATGAATCAATGGAAATTTTCCTACCCATATCCCAATTAGGATGAGCACACGCCTGCTCAGGAGTCACATCGACAAGCTCATCTAAAGTCTTATCCCTAAAAGGTCCTCCTGATGCCGTCAAAATTATCTGACTAATATCTACAGCATATTTTTTAATATTATTATCAATACACTGAAAAATTGCATTATGTTCACTATCAACTGGTATCAATTGAGCATTATTCTTAGCAACTTCATCAACAAGTAAATGTCCAGCAGTTACTAATGCTTCTTTATTCGCTAAGAGTATTTTCTTTCCTGCTTTAGCTGCTGCAAAAGTAGGCTTAAGACCAGCTATACCAACAATAGCAGACATAACAACATCAACATCATGAGCACTAGCAACTCTTTCAAGCCCTTCATTCCCAACTAAAATATCAACATCAGTCACAAGTAATTTTAACTGGTGTTTTCTATCTAAATCAGGAACTACTGCAAATTTCGGCTTAAACTCTTCACAAAGTCTTGCTAATTTTTCAATATTACTAAATGCTGTTAAAGCGAAAACCTCAAATAATTTGTTTTCTCTAATTACAGCAAGAGTACTATCTCCAATAGATCCAGTAGCCCCTAACACAGTTATCTTACACACTCTAGTCATAGTGCTTATTCACTTTCTGATAAGTTATCTTGCGATAGCTCTTGAACTTCTTCACCATCATCTTCTTCAAGACTCTCATCATCTTGCTTAACTACTTTTAAGCTTATAAGCTTTTCATTATTTCTTAAATTAATAAGTCGAACACCTTGAGCAGAGCGTCCACACTCTCTAACTTGATCAGAGGATGTTCTAACTAAAGTTCCATTATCTGTAATTAAGACAATATCTTCATCGTTCTCAACAAGTACAGCGACTACAACCTTACCGTTACGCTCTGAAGTTGAAATCGCGATAACGCCTTGACTCGCTCGTTTTGTCTTTCTGTACTCAGAAACAGCTGTTCTTTTACCATAACCGTTCTCTGTTGCTGCTAAAACAACACCTTCATCAGGATTTGTAACAATCATAGATACTATTTTTTGATTTGACTGTAGACGCATACCTGTCACACCTGCAGCAGAACGTCCCATAGCTCTAACATCAGATTCATCAAATCGTATAGCCTTACCAGCATCTGAGAACATCATAATCTGTTTGTTACCATCTGTAAGAGCAACATATGATAACTCATCACCATTATTCAAACCAATTGCTATTTTACCTGTTGATCTAGGTCTAGAAAACTGAGATAAATCAACCTTTTTAACCCTACCCAATTTAGTAGTCATAAACACAAACCAACCTTCCTCAAATTGAGATATTGGCATTAATGCTGTAATCTTTTCATTTTTCTCTAGAGGTAAAATATTATTAATTGGCCTACCTTTAGAAATTCTACTTGCAACAGGGAAGTCATAAACTTTTGACCAGTAAACTCGACCCAAACTTGAAAAACATAGCATAGTATCATGAGTAGAAGCTAACATCAGTTTAAAGATACTATCTTCTTCTTTAGTTTTAGTCGCTGATTTACCTACTCCACCACGTTTTTGCGCATTATACATACTAAGAGGTTGTGTTTTAACATAGCCATCCATAGACAACGTTACAACCATATCTTCTTCCGCAATTAAGTCTTCTCTTGTTAGATCAAGCCTAGAAGAGATTATCTCAGACTTTCTCTCATCTCCATAGTTATCTCTAATTTCAACAAGTTCTTCCTTAACCACACGAATTAGCTCACTAGTATCACTTAGAATACCTATTAAATATTTAATTCTATCTATAAGCTCTTTAAATTCGTTAGTTATTTTATCCTGCTCAAGACCAGTTAATCTATGAAGCCTTAAAGCTAAGATAGCTTCAGCCTGCTCTTGAGTTAAATTATATGATGTGTCTTCTTGAATACCATAATGCGATGCTAAAGTTTCTTTACGATACATTTTAACATCAACGCCCTCAAGCATACTTTTTACTAAAGTACCATTCCATGATCTAGCTAACATAGCTTCTTTAGCATCCATTGGAGATGGTGAAGCCTTAATAAGATCAATCATCTCATCAATATTTGCTAAAGAAAGTAATAAGCCTTCTAAAATATGCGCTCTTTCTTTTGACTTTCTTAATTCAAAGATAGTTCTTCTAGTTACAACTTCTTTTCTATGCTTAATAAACTGTTCTAGAATTTCTTTTAAATTTAAAAGTTTTGGCTT
The DNA here is from genome assembly GCF_036281795.1 of Francisella sp. 19S2-4. Taxonomy (NCBI): domain Bacteria; kingdom Pseudomonadati; phylum Pseudomonadota; class Gammaproteobacteria; order Thiotrichales; family Francisellaceae; genus Francisella; species Francisella sp. 19S2-4. Next base: position 12,979 of record NZ_JAWUZH010000019.1, on the reverse strand, counting down.
ATTATCACTAAGAGCAACCATATTTATACCAAAACTACACTGAAGTTGTGTTTGAGCATACAATGTATTTAAAACGACCTCTGGAGACTCATCTCTTTTAAGATCAACAACAACTCTTATACCATCCTTATCAGATTCATCTCTTAGCTCTGAAATGCCAGTTACTTTCTTATCTTTTACTAGCTCAGCTATTTTCTCAACAAGTTTTGCTTTATTAACTTGATATGGAATTTCTGTAATAATTATCTGTGACCTACCAGAAGCTTCATCCTCATGAATATCTGCTTTTGCACGCATAATCACACGACCACGACCTGTCTTATACGCTTCTAAAATGCCATCTGTACCATTTATGTATGACCCAGTAGGGAAATCTGGTGCTGGGATATAATGAATAAGATCTTCTATTGTAAGTTTTGAATCATCAATAAGAGCAATAGTTCCATTTATGACTTCAGTCATATTATGAGGAGGTATGTTTGTCGCCATACCAACAGCAATACCTGAAGAGCCATTAACTAAAAGATTTGGCACCCTTGTTGGTAAAACATCAGGAACTAATTCGGTATTGTCATAGTTTGGAGAAAAATCTACAGTCTCTTTATCTATATCTATTAAAAGCTCATGAGTAAGCTTTTGCATTCTAATTTCAGTATAACGCATCGCTGCTGGAGAATCTCCATCAACAGATCCGAAGTTACCTTGGCCATCAACAAGGGTATAACGCAAAGAGAATGGCTGAGCCATCCTAACGATAGTATCATAAACAGCCGTATCACCATGAGGATGATATTTACCTATAACATCACCGACAACCCTTGCAGACTTTTTATACGGTCTATTGTAATAGTTTGATAACTCATTCATTGCAAAAAGTACACGACGATGCACTGGCTTTAAACCATCTCTAACATCTGGCAGAGCTCTACCAACAATCACACTCATTGCATAATCAAGATATGACTGTCTTAATTCTTTTTCTATATTTATAGATGATTCTTTAGTAGCTATAGACATTACTTACCGCTTTTAATAAAGATATAACATATAGTCGATATTCTATCACATTAAGAAACAAAAAAGTATCCCTTAACTGATGATCAAAAAATACCTCCTAGTTGAGTCTCCAATCAATTTGTGTCAAACCATTCCTAGTTAGATACTCATTACACTCAACAAAATGATTACACCCTAAAAATCCCCTATGAGCTGATAAAGGCGATGGGTGCGCAGACTCTAAGATCAAATGCTTTGAACTATCTATAAGATCTTTTTTCTTACGCGCATGAGATCCCCACAACATAAAAACAACATGTTCTTTATGCTTTGAAATCTTTTCTATAACCATATCTGTAAACAGCTGCCAACCAATATCTTTATGAGAGTTTGCTTTATGAGCCTCTACAGTAAGAGTTGTATTCAGAAGAAAGACTCCTTGCTTTGCCCAGTCTGTTAAGCACCCATGATTAGGGATTTGAAAACCATCTACACTATTTGATAATTCTTTATACATATTTCGTAAAGACGGCGGTACATCTACACCTTTTTGCACTGAAAAAGCTAATCCATGTGCTTGATTATAATTATGGTAAGGATCCTGCCCCAATATAACAACTTTTAAATTATCTAAATCAGTATATTTAAAAGCATTAAAAATATCTTCCTTGATCGGAAAAATTACCTTCCCACCATTAGTTTCATTAGAAAGAAATTCCAATATATGCTTAAAATAAGGCTTTTGCTTTTCATCTGCTAAAATATCTGACCATATCATATAAACACTTACTAACTCCACATACTTAGTAGCTCTTTAGCTTTCGCACTACCCATTTCACTAGCAGTCTCTAGCATTTGTTTGCCTTTTTCTTTATTAGAACCAGAAACTAGACCTTCAACATTCTCTTCGCCATACTGTGTAAATAGAGCTTTAGCTATTTTCTTAACATTATCACTATGAGGTGCTTTTGGATCATAGTTATCAGTAAATATTTTGGCATATTTAGAGCCTTCATCAATATTACCGATTTTCATATTTGACAATGCCGTCACGCCCACAGCATAAAGATCTGTAGGATTAGCCAAAGGTTTACAATAAGTTATGGCATCAAGATATTGTTTATTTTGCCATGCATCCATACAATTTTTCATTGCAGTTTCTGTAGTTGCAAAAGCTGTTAACGATGTTGTTGCTAAAATAGTTGATAATAATATTTTTTTCATAGCTCTAAAATAATATCTAAAAATTAAACACAAAGTCAGTATATCAAATAGTTTAAAATAAAAAAAACTTGGGTTCTTAAATAATTAAGAAATTTAGAAACTAAAACTCACCAAAATGGTGGGTGCAGAGGGGTTCGAACCCCCGACCCTCGCCTTGTAAGGGCGATGCTCTCCCAGCTGAGCTATGCACCCGATTTTTAAAAAGATCGAAAACTTTTAATGGCGGAGAGGAAGAGATTCGAACTCTCGATAGGGTTTAACGCCTATACTCCCTTAGCAGGGGAGCGCCTTCAGCCTCTCGGCCACCTCTCCTAAACCATGTGAGAAACTATTATATCTAGATAAAATAGCCTGTCAAGAGCTATATAGTATTTTCAAGGTAATTATTTATTATACTACTGAGCTAAATTTTCTAAGCAAAATGATTTAAAATCATTATAATATTTAAAATCAATATAAAATTTCTAATTAGTTTAATATAAAATGCGAAAGATTCTAGTTACAAATGCCCTTCCTTATGCAAATGGAGATCTTCATTTAGGCCATATGCTTGGCTACATCCAATCAGATATCTGGGTTAGGTTTCAAAAATTACAAGGAAACAAATGTATATTTATCTGCGGAAGCGACACTCATGGCACACCAATTATGCTAAAAGCAAAAAATTTAGGCATAACTCCGGATGAATTAGTGAAGAAATATTCAGATAATCATCAAAAAGATTTTTCAGACTTTGAAATTGCTTTTGACAACTATCATTCCACTCATAGTCCACTAAATAAAGAGATTGTTGAAGATATATATAACAAACTAGTTAATCAAAAACTTATATCAAGAAAAGAGATAGCTCAAGCATATGACCCTGAAGCTAAAATGTTTTTACCTGATAGATTTGTAAAAGGGACATGCCCAAAATGTAAAGCTGAGGATCAATATGGCGATAGCTGTGAGGTTTGTGGAGCAACTTATGACCCTACTGATTTAATAAACCCTAAATCTGTAGTTTCTGGAAAAGCCCCTATACAAAAAAACTCAGAACACTTCTTCTTCGACCTTCCAGCATTAGCAAATGATATAGAAAACTGGATTAAATCTAATAAAAATTTACAACCAGAAGTTGCTAATAAGTTAGCTGAATGGTTTGAGCAAGGTTTACAAAGCTGGGATATATCTCGTGATGCCCCATATTTTGGTTTTGCTATACCAGGCACCAATGAACAGAAATTCTTCTATGTATGGTTAGACGCCCCTATGGGCTATATTGCAAGTTTTAGAGATTTCTGCAATAAAAATAACGTTGATTTTGATGAATATTGGGGTGATAACTCTAGCAAAAGTGAGCTCTATCATTTTATTGGCAAAGACATTATTTATTTTCATGCGCTATTTTGGCCAGCAATTTTAGCTTCTACAGGCTATAAGACCCCTACAAGTGTTTTTGCCAATGGTTTTCTAACTGTAAACGGTAAGAAAATGTCTAAATCTCGAGGAACATTCATCCAAGCTAGGACATATTTAAATAGTCTAGAACCTAGTTATTTAAGATATTATTTTGCATCAAGACTAACATCTCGTATTGATGATATCGACTTAAATCTAGAAGAATTTATTACAAAATCAAATTCTGATATTGTTGGTAAAGTAGTAAATATAGCTAGTCGTTGTTCCGGATTTATTTATAAAAAATTTAATGCAACCTTAGCTGATGAAGTTTTTGATAAGGAACTAGAAAAAGAGTTTGCAGAAAGTCATAACGCTATAACGCAAGCTTTTGAAAAAAGAGAATTTGCAAATGCTGTGCGCTTAATAATGTCTTTAGCTGATAAAGCAAACCAATTTATTGACCATCATAAGCCTTGGCAACTTGCTAAAGAAGAAGGACAAGAACAAAAAATTCATCAAGTTTGCTCTCAAGGTATAAACATGTTTAAGGTTTTAGTTTCATACCTTAAGCCAATTGTTCCAAGCATTGTTGCAAAAGCAGAAGACTTCTTAAACATAGAAATTTCTAACTGGAATGATGCTCCAACTTTTTTTAAAAACCATAAAATAAATAAATTCAAACCTCTTGCTACTCGTATAGAAAAAGAAAAAGTTGATAAAATTATAGAGGATACTAAAGAAATGTTAGAACAAGAGCAACCTCAACAAGTAAAAAAAGAAGAGCAAAAACTAGATATAGCTGATGAGTGTACTTTTGATGATTTTATGAAGATAGACCTACGTGTAGCTAAAATCGCAGAAGCATCACATGTTGAAGGGGCAGACAAATTACTTAAACTAGTGCTAGACCTTGGTGGAATCAAGAAGCAAGTTTTTGCTGGTATAAAATCATGCTACAATCCCGAAGACTTAGTTGGAAAACATACTGTAATGGTCGCAAACTTAGCACCTAGAAAAATGAAATTTGGTATTTCTGAAGGTATGGTACTTGCAGCTGGAGATGGCAAAGGAGTATATATCCTAGAACCTCACGATGGTGCTCAACCTGGCATGCGTGTCAAATAATTAATAATTATGAAAAAGTCATACTACATAGTAATAATTCTTTTAATGTTCTTTTTGGCATTACTGAATTACCTTGATCGCGCCACCCTAAGTATCGCCAACACTGAAATAGCTAGTACTTTTAGTTTCTCGCCTACAGAAATGGGGGTTTTACTCTCTGCATTTATGTGGCCATATGCTTTAGCTAGCCTACCTGCAGGCTATCTAGTTGATCGCCTTGGAATAAGTAAAGTAATGCTAATAAGTATGGTTGCATGGTCAACAGCTTGTATACTTGGAGGATTAGTTATTGGCTTTTACTCAATACTCTTTACAAGATTGCTCTTAGGAATTGCTGAAGCACCCTTTTTTATAGTTGCTACAAAAATAATTCAACAAAACTTTCCAACTTCACAGCGAGGCCTAATATCTTCAATCGTTTCCCTAGGCCCAAGAATTGCCAACATTCTAGCTCCAATAGTATTAGTTGCTCTTATGATATTAATAAGCTGGCGAGGGATGTTTATCCTCTTAGGAGTTGCAGGTCTAGCTGCCGCTATACTATGGCAGCATTTGCAAAAAAAAGGGATATTAAAAGAAGTTAGACATGTTAAAAAAACTCAGCAAATTTCAATTTCGAAAGTGCTAAAAAATAGAAATGTGATTTTCCTATGTATAGGAAATCTTTGTTCATCATACGCTTATTGGCTATTTTTAACATGGTTACCTTACTATTTCATCAAAGTAAAAGGTTTAAGCTTATCTGAGATGAGTATTGCCACATCTGCCTCATTTATATCAGGTATAGCATCAGTTATGCTTGGTGGAATAATTTCTGACTTTATGATTAAGCGTAACTTTACTGCTGTATCTTCTCGCCTAACTCCAATAATAAGTGGTTGCCTAGTAGCTTCTGCAACTATACTTGTATTACCTTATATAGAAAATATCTTTTTAATAGTTATTGTAATTGGCATAACAATATTTTGTCTTGGACTTAGAGTTTCTCCAACATGGGCTCTTGTAGCAGATATCTCTCCTAGACATTTAGTAGGTACAATAGGTGGCGCACAAAATTTTGCTAACTTTGTTGGTGGTGGTTTAGCTCCATTAATTACAGGGATAATATTACAAGTTACAAACAATGATTTTTTTATTGTTTTCGTTTTTAGTGGCATTGTATGCTTGTTTGGATCTATTATTTACATGTTTATTAGAAGTGCTAGAACCATATAGTAAAGTCTTTTATTTACTTAAAAAATTAAGCCTAACTTTACCCTTTGTTATGTTATTAATCTCTTCAATAAAGTTTAACTTATCTGAATCATTAATTTGAACATCTAACATAACCGTATCAAGATATTCTTGACTTAATATCACCGCATTATAGTGTTTTAAAACAGTCTCTATATGAGCTGTTTCATCATAATCATATATTATTCGAATATAGCAACTAGGCATCATATCTATAATATTTGCTATATTTAAAACCTCTTTAGCAGCTTGACCATAAGCTCTTATCAATCCTCCAACGCCAAGCTTAGTTCCACCAAAATATCTTACAACAATAACTAAAACATTTGATAAATTAGCTCCCTGAATATGAGATAGTATTGGTTTACCTGCTGAACCGCTTGGCTCACCATCATCATTAAATCTAAATTTATTATCTTTAGTAAGCGCATAAGCCCAGCAGTGATGATTTGCATCACTATAAGTCGCTTTAATATTATCAATATGATCGAAAACCTCTTGCTCATTCTCAATATAAAAAGCATAAGCAATAAAACGTGATTTTTTTATAGGCTCAATTTCAATATGTATATTTTCAGATATAGTTCTATAAAAACTCATTATTAGCTATTCTTAAATTCCTCTAAAAGATCATTTAACTTACTTTGCACCACCTTTAACCTGATAATTTTAGGCTTCAAGTTAATCATGACAGAAGTTGTGTAGAATAATACTTTTTTTCTTTTAACATACTAATATTCTATATATTTAAATATCTATACTACCAGCACCTTGTCTTAGAATTTTGTATGGAAGTTCCAACATTTCTACAACAGTCGTTGACTCATAACCACAATAATCAGATTCTATAACTGCATCAATACTATTCATAACTTGATCATCAAGCTCAGAGCAATCGGTAATTACATTTTCTTGGCCAGGCAAAATAAATGTACTAATGACCAAAGGCTCGCCAATTTCTGCAGATATCGCTTTTGGTACATAATGCTCACTAACCCGTATCCCTACCGTATTTTTTGACTTAGTAACAAGTAATGATGAAACTTTTTTTGTCGCATTTAAAATAAAAGTGTACGGACCAGGAGTATATCTTTTTAATAATCTATATGCATTATTATCAACCTTTGCATACTCTGATATTTCAGACAAATCCTTACAAGAAAGTGTAAAGTTATGACTATTATTTAAATCTCGTATTTTTATAATTTTATTGATTCCTTTCTTAGACTTCATTTTGCAAGCTAAAGCATATCCAGAATCTGTAGGAATAGCTATAACCCCATCATTTTCTAAGATATTATCTATATCTTTTAGCTCTAAATCATTATTCCCATAACTATATAATTCGATTAATCTCTTCATAATCTCTGCAACAACCGTTATACTTCTAGGACATTATACAACACTTATTATTATAAAAATGAATAAAATGATTAATGATTTGCTTCCAGCAATCGTATTTTTTACTGTTTATAAAGTTTATGATATTTTCTTTGCTACTGCTGCACTGATTATTGTTACCTTAGCTCAAGTTATTTGGGAATACATTGCTCATCGTAGAGTTGCCAAAGCCCAAATTATTATAGCAATTCTAGTTGTTATATTTGGTAGTGCTACATTATATTTCCATAATGAAGAATTCATTAAGTGGAAAGTTAGCATTATTAACTGGCTAATGGGAGTTGGCTTGATTATAACTACTTACACAATGAAAGAAACTCCAATGCAAAAAATCCTTAAGGAAACTGTAGATCTTAAACAACATAAATGGAAAGAGCTTAATAATATGTGGGGAGCTTACTTTACAGTTCTTGGCACATTAAATCTATTTGTGGCATATTTCTTTTCTACAAATGTTTGGATGAATTTCAAACTCTTTGGTCTATTAGGTATAACCTTTGTATTTTTAATAATTCAATCAATATACTTATCTAAACATATTAAAAGATAATTTTAATTTTTAGTTTGCAAAGAATTCTTTTACAAATGTATAATAACAGCATAATAATAAAAAATTAGACAAATGAGCGAAAATAACACTGAAATCAATGATGCAATCATTTCTAAAAAGCCTGCTTGTTCATATAAAAGTTTTTTAGGATGTGCCTCTTTAGTATTTATATTAGCTATTTTTAGTATAGCAGAACTAGCTATAATGGTAGGTATCTTTATAACGTTCCTGTTTTTCTATGCCATCATAGCTATATTTGGTGGAATATATTTGCTATTTCTTACAATGATGAAATTTTCAAAACATTTAAAAGAAAAAAAAAGTAATTCTAATAAAAACTAATCTAAACTTACTTTACCAAACCTGCAGCATAAGTGCGTGCGCCTATCAAGCCAACATCAGTATTAGTTATTATATGAATAGGAAAGTCTTTCATCATGTTTGACATTCTTCCTTTATCTCTAAATTTCTCTAAGAATTTACTCTCTTTTATTTGCTTAATAAGTCTAGGGGCTATACCTCCTGCAATATACAACCCTCTAAAAGGCAAACTTGTAAGAGCTAAGTTTCCTGCTACAGACCCATAAATACTTAGAAATATATCTATAGTTCTCAAAGCTGATGGCTCTCTATGCTCAATTGCATATTTAACAATAACAGCAGCCTTATCCGAATCTGAAACACTAAATAATTCTCTTCTTAACTGCATGCATTCTGGCTGGTCATATAATGGATTACGCACAACATATTTATAGATATTGTATATACCATAACCACTACAGAATCTCTCAGGTGAAATTCGATGAAAAGTCTTACGCATAAATTTAAATAACTCTACCTGCTCATCATCAACTGGAGAAAAATCAACATGACCACCCTCAGTTTTATAGACTCTTGGATTATGATCATTATCATAACTTACCAAACACATTCCAAGACCTGTACCAGCTCCAATAACGGCACAAAGAGTATCTTCATCTTTTTGACCATCTTGGATAGTTAAAATATCCTTATCTTTATCAAGAGACTCTATTCCATACCCTATTGCTTCAAAATCATTTATAACTTTGACCATACTCTTGTCTATACCTAAGCTCTCAGATATATATTGCTCAGAAACCATCCATGGTAAATTAGTAACTTCTACCTCACCATTTGAGACAAACCCTGCAACAGCTAAGCACGCAGAATCAATTTGACCCGCTAAATCAACTTCTGCAAGAAACTTCTCAATAATAGCAGATAGACAATTAAAGTTAGCTCCTTTATATTTTCTTACAGCTATACTTTGAGTTATACCATTTTCTAAAAGAGAAACTTCTAACCTTGTATTAGTTCCTCCGATATCTCCAGATAATATATACATTTTTTATACTCCTATTTAGTAGTATCTTGCCAATACAAATAAATCATATTCTGCTATAATGAAACAATAGCTTAATATTATAATTTTTAGTTTAAATGTCTAAAGAAAATAAAACAACTGATTTTGGCTTCACAGAAGTACCTTGGGAAGAAAAACAAAAAAAAGTTGCTGGAGTATTTCATTCAGTAGCTGCAAAGTATGACCTAATGAATGATTTAATGTCTTTTGGTATACACCGTATCTGGAAAAAGCTAACTCTTGCAAAAACAGGAGTTCGTAAAGGTGATAAAGTATTAGATCTTGCAGGAGGAACTGGAGATTTAGCATATAAATTTTGTCAAATGGTCGGCTCAAATGGTAAAGTCGTCTTAAGTGACATAAACTCTTCTATGCTAGAAGTAGGTAAAGAAAAACTAACTAATAAAGGTTGTGTTGGCAATATTGAGTATGTCCAAGCAAATGCAGAATGTCTACCTTTCCCTGATAATTATTTTGATTGTATAACAATCTCTTTTGGCCTTAGAAATGTAACTGATAAAGCAAAAGCGCTAGCCTCTATGTGCAGAGTTTTAAAGCCAGGTGGCCGTCTTTTAGTTCTAGAATTTTCTAAACCAATTGTACCTTTACTTTCAAAGGTTTATGATGAATATTCTTTCAAGGCGTTACCATTTTTAGGTAAAGTGATCACACAAGATGCAGAGAGCTATAAATATCTTGCTGAGTCAATACGCAAGCACCCAGATCAAGAGACTCTAAAAAAAATGATGTTCGATGCTGGTTTTGATAATGTTGAGTACCAAAATATGACTGGTGGAATTGTAGCACTCCATATTGGATATAAATATTAAGATGATACAGACAATAAATAAAGTCCTAAGCTTTTTACCAAAAGTTGATCCACAGGTAAATGCTTTACTTATCCCTCTTAAAGATAAAGTCATAAGTGTAACTATTACTGATCTTGACTATAATATTTCTCTAAAAGTAGAGAATAACAACTTACATGCTACTAACGATATTTCTGAAAATGTTTTAAAAGGAAAGTTAGCATATATTCTAGAGCTTATTTTTAATAAAAACTTACAAGAGCTTATAATTGCTGAAAAGCTTGACTATCAAGGTAGCCTAAAAGATCTTAATGAATTCAATAAGTTTTTAAATGCTATTGATATAGACCTAGTTTATAAAATATCTAACCTAACTAGTCCAGAGTTTGCTAGTGTTATAGAAAAACCATTTAATAAATTAAAAGGATATTTAAAAACTTCTCGTCAAGAAACAGTTTTAGATATTAAAGACTACTTAACAGAAGAGAAAAAAACATTAATCTCACAAAATGAAATAAATATCTTCTATAAAGAAATACAAGAGCTAAAACAAGCTACTGATAGAATAGAAGCAAAACTACAACTAATACAAGGCTCATACAATGATTAGGAAGTTTTTAAGGCTTACATATATCTTTTATATCATAAATAGATATTGTTTACTTAATGAACCAATTCGCGCTACAAAAATAAAATCATTAAAAGCATTACTTTTGCTTAACCCTTTTTATTACTCAAGAAAAATTCGTAGACTTGAACATGGTGTACGTATTAGAGAAGCATTAGTAAAATTAGGTCCAATATTTATTAAATTTGGTCAAGCACTATCAGTTAGAGCAGATTTACTTCCTCCAGAGGTTATAAAAGAAGTTGCTAAACTCCAAGATAATGTACCACCATTTGATAGCAATATAGCTATAGCCCAAATTGAAAAAGCTACTAAACAGTCTATTAATGATATATTTAAAAGTTTTGACAGCTCTGCACTTGCATCAGCATCAGTTGCACAAGTTCATCAAGCTGTTCTTAATAATAATGATGAAGTTGTCGTTAAAGTATTGCGCCCAGGAATTGAGAAAATTCTAAAACTAGATACATCTTTGATGCTAATCTTTGCCCAAGCCTTAAATAAGTTAAAAGAAATTCGCCGCTTTAAACCAGTAGAAATCGTTAAAGAAATTAACCAAAGCTTCTTTGACGAGCTTGATCTAGTTCGTGAAGCATCTAACGCTTCACAAATTCGCAGAAACTTTGAAAATTCTCCGATACATTATGTCCCTAAAATATATTGGGAGTACACTAGCTCAACCGTAATGGTAATGGAAAAAGTTGGTGGTGTAAGAGTGTCAGACATTGAAACTTTAGATGCTTTAGGTGTTGATCGTCGATTATTAGCTCAACGTGGTGTAGAAATATTTTATTCACAAGTTTTTGATGACTGTTTCTTCCATGCGGATATGCACCCTGGCAATATGTTTATTGATGTATCAAATCCAGCTGACCCTAAGTATATTTCTATTGATTTTGGGATTGTGGGGACTTTAAATCGTGATGATCAGCGTTATCTAGCAGGAAATTTTTTAGCTTTTTTCAAACGTAACTACAGGAAAGTTGCAGAGCTACACATAGAATCAGGTTGGGTACCAAGTGACACTAGAGTAGATGTACTAGAGTCTGCAATTAGAACTGTTTGCGAACCCATATTTGAAAAACCTATGCGTGAAATATCTCTAGGATATACGCTAATGCAACTATTCTCTGTTGCAAGACGCTTTAATATGAATATTCAACCACAACTAACTTTGTTACAAAAAACTCTCTTTCATGTTGAGGGATTAGGTCAAAGACTTTGCCCAGAACTAAATATATGGGAGACATCCCGTCCCATTTTAGAAAAATGGATGAAAGAGCAAATGGGATTAAGAGGTTTTTATCATCGCTCTGTGGAGAATATGCCAAGAGTCAGTGATAAGCTACCTGAATTACCTCGCATGGTTTTTGATATACTACAACAGACACAAACAAACTTAAAACAGATAAAACCTAATCAGCAAAATATCTTTAAAGAACCAAAGAAAAAATATAACTTTGCATTAGCTACTGGAATTATTTTAACTGGGTTAGGTGTTATATATACCTTACACAAAAATCTATCACCATTAGTTAAACTACAAGGATTTATCGAAAATCATAGTACAGGTTTTATTGTAGTCGGTATAGCTTGTTTAATTTATTATGGTTTCAAAAAGGAGAAGTAAATGTCTGACTGTATTTTTTGCAAAATAATTACAGGAGAAATTCCGTGTAAAAAAGTTTATGAAGATGATCACGTATTAGCATTTCATGATATTAATCCAGTAGCAGATGTACATGTCTTAGTTATCCCTAAAAAACATATTGCAAGTTTAAATGAACTATCTACTACAGATGAAGAACTTATTGGAAAATTTATGCTAAGTATTCCCAAAGTTGCTAAACAAATGGGATTAAATGGATTTAAAACAGTATTTAACACTGGTAAAGAAGGTGGACAAACTGTTTTTCATATTCATGCTCATATCCTTGGTGGCACTATCCACTCTATGCCACAATAATTTAAGCAAAATTCATAACTGGCGGAGGAAATGAGCCCGTTGAGATTCCTCCTACTTGATGAAGCCCTGCACCAAAGCTTGTTGTTATAACACCTATCATTACTACTATTGAAAGAATTACTTTGTTCATTACATTACCTTTTAAGAATATTATTTTTTTAATTTTATGAGGGTATTATGACAACTATATTCTTTAAATAAAAATAAAGACTGTTGAATAAATCTTTCAATTTCTATGAATAGGAATATTTTTGCTATTTTTAGTAAAAACTTAGCCTTA